>JAHDCE010000260.1 GCA_020630045.1 Saprospiraceae bacterium
AAATAATTCCTTATCTGATCCGTCTTGGAATTCGAATAATCCAAATTTCGATTCTGACCATTTCAATAATTCAATCGCCTTGCCGAATACAAAGTTTGCCGGAACTGACGTATCGATTTCCTTTAGTCGTAATACACGTTCTATTTGTTTTTCAGCGGTAGTTGTCATTCTCTTTTTCAGATACTTTTTGGAATATAATTTATACCCATCCACAACGTAATCAACAGGAATGTGTTTGACCAAGATCCAATCCTTGTTTTCTGAAATCAATAGGCCTTGTTGCTTTCCTTTCCACCCTTTGATTTTATATGCTTCTACTTTCATTAGAAAAAAATTGATGAAGTTTCATTAGATGTTATCACGGAATTTTTTGTATGAAAGACGAATCGTTATTTTGGGAATCAACGAGGCATTCGCCGTAAAGCATAGCCTTAGCTACGTTTAAGGGGAATAACGAAGTGGATTTTCAAAATAACGGTTTGGCTATACTCAATTTTTCGTGATAACATCTATTTGTGTTAAGCCATTTGTTTGGAAGAAAGTTCTTTGATGCCTGATTGATTTTGGATGGATAAGAGGCAAGCCACCAAATCACTTAATTCTGACTATCAATGTACTTTTTGAGAAAAATATTCTGGATTTTCCTTTAATATAACCTATATTAGGATGAAGAAGCAATAACCAGGGCTTCTGACATACCCAATACACATTTCATATAAGCTTGCCCAAGCAATAAGTAGTACACCGCAATCAACCAAAATTTACGTCAAATGAAAATAATCATTTACGGTGCCCAAGATTTTAAGGGGGTATCGCAAGAATTGCCTATTGGTAGATTCGACCAATCCGTTTGGGCTGATAATATTGGAGTAGGCAATTTACATTCCATACAGATTTCTCCTGAGGTTAAGGTCAGGCTTTTTGAAGATTCCGCCTTTCAAAATCAAAGCAGTGAACTTGAAACCGATAACTCAAACCTTGGCACCGAAACGAATACTTCTTCTATCGTAATTGAGCTAAAGAATACCTATTCTTATAGACTCTTAGCCAAGCACAGTGACAAGGTACTGGAAGTACGGAAAGGCAGCCGTGAGGTCGGTGTAGATATTGTACAAAATCCTTTTTCAGGAGAAAGTAACCAGTTATTCGAATTCTTTATCCTAGACGATGGATACTATAAAATATCCAATCGGAATAGTGGGAAGTTTTTGGGGCTTCAAGGAGGAAATGATAATGATTTTACCAAATTGTTACAGCAAGATTGGATAAACGGGGATCATCAAAAGTGGAAACTGGAGTTTTCCGGCAATCATCATTACAAAATAATAAATAAACTCAGTAGTAAAGTAATTACTGTTTATAATGAACGGACAGATAATCATACGACTGCGGTCCAACAAGACTATAATGGAACAGACAACCAACTTTTTCGGATAGAAAGGGTTGTAAACAAGCGATTGGCGACCTCTTATTATCCAGAACCCAGCAAACAATACGCCATTCATTCTAAAGTTAGTGGTAAGCCCATCGGGATTTTGAGTGATGCCTTAACCTCTGGAAGCCGAGCGGAACAACAGACTTTTTCAACAGGGAAGTTGACACAATATTTCCGGTTCATTTCCCTAGGTGCGGGAAATTATAAAATCAAGAATGTCGGAAGCGATAAATACTTAAGTTTACCGATAGGAGAAACACAGGACTCAGTGTCAGTGGTGCAGGAAGATTGGTCGGCGACGTCCAACAATCATCAAATTTGGAAGTTGAGCCTTCTTGAGGACGGAACCTTTATGTTTAGGGTTTTCCACAGTCAAAAAGTATTGGATTTGGCTGCCAGTAGTTTGGACGATGGAGCTTATATCCAGCAATATAGATGGGCGAATGTAGAAAATCAAAAATTTCGATTAAAATCAATATCAACTACAAATACACTCGTCGTCCCCCTACTCCTAAAAGGAATCCATGTCAATAAACCCCAAAGTTCCGTCGGCCCCACCGCAGACTTCAGCTACCTGCCTTGGAACGATGGTAGCCGAGATCACAATCCGGATTATGCCCCCCTAGGCGAATACATAGAAGTCACGCCGCTCCAAAGTGCGAACGGCAGACTACAAGCTGGTATCCACCTACATTGGACATTGCCGCCAGCCTTGGCTCGAGAAGTCTCCTTGGAAAATGGCGACAACCCGCTACCTTATGTACCCGATAAGTGGAAAGTCATCCCGATTCAACAAGATGGAATTGGTGAACTTCATGAAGAAACCGTTTGGTCTACTTATCTCCATCCAAAAAATACCCCGCTCAATCTCAAACACGCCCAAATCCCGATCGCAACGGACTATGGAGACAAGCAGCAGCCGTTCAGGTACATGGGAACAAGCACCCTAGGCGATGAAGAACCGAACGGCCCGGAAAATGAAAAATTCTTTAATCATGACTTGACCTCCCTTGGCTATGGTTCCATGTCTTTCGCCGCGTTCTATCCGGATTGCCGGGAAGTTTTTGGACACCACATTCCCTTAGATGCCACAGAACATGGCAATTTGACTTCCGTCACTTATTTCGTACGCGCCACACTTTACGAAGAGGGTGGAGCCTATCCACTCAACAAATTTTTGAATGACCATCCGGAATTGAATCTGAAAAATTTATTGGAGTCTTTCAAATGGCCGACCGATGGCGGTGATCCGCCTCGGAAAATCATACTAGCCGGTACTGTGAAAGTCCAAATCGACCCGAATACTTCGGTCAGCCAAACCGTCGATCGAGCGAATTCAGATATCCAACTCGCCTTAGGACATACTGGGACAGAAGCACTCTCCGCTTACTTAGGAGCCGAACTGGGAACCCAAACTGGTATTCGAATCAAAATGGAGGAACAACTGGAAGCTATCCTAATGGGTGATACAGTCACGGGACATGTTGCGGACTTAAGCTTGAAGTTTTTGGAAAACCGACATGCACATGGGTTCCGGGAAATTTCAGGCGGACACCGTTGGACGCTTCTGGCCCAAAATCCGAAGGTACGTCCAAAGGAGTCGTTCCCCTTACAATTTTTGAATGAACAAGGTAAACAACGATTTATCCGCAGAATAGTCAAAAGCTCCTTGAAACCGTTACTTGCCGTTATTGGAGAAGATCAGAGCCTGACCGATAATTTCAAATATCAAATTGAAGCATTGGCTGAATTCAGCCCCTCCGAAATTCAAGAACAATTAGATAATTTTTTACAGCAAAAACCCGCTTCTCCATCCGCGGAACAAAAAACCTTTTATGATGCGTTGGAACGCCTGAAACGGCAAATCGACTGGCTGGAACGAATCGAGGCGGATGCCGAAAAACTGATTGCCCTTGGCCTTGCACAAGATAAATACCAAGATGCCGATCATCGGATTGAGAACCTGAAAAGGGAATTGTTCGGCGATTGGTACAAGTACATGTTGGCCAAATATCCCCCACCGGAAAGCTTGGAACAATTCGACTCGTCCGATTATCCCAATCCCGGAGAAGCCGCCGCTTGGTTGCAATACCGGGCGAACACCATCCGGACCTGGATGGGGGAAAAGGGTAAGATAGACATACAAATAAGCACCTCCGACGACGAACAACCCCGACTGACCCTTACGGAAGCCGCCTCGTTGTCCGAAGACCTATCGGAAAAATTCGAGGCCTTGGCCGATTCGACTGGTCCGGCACAAGGGAATCTGCCCGGCATCCGATTGGTACATGAGCCGGACGCCCCCTTTTATGTGCCGAACGATCCGGTCCTGTTGATCACAGGCCTGGATATTCCGGAACCCCAACTTCACCAAGATCCGGTCAAGGAAGCCTACTATCTGGACGAATCCGAAATTGATGGGGATTCGGGATTATTAGAATGGATGAACCAAAAAGGTATCCCCGTCCGAGAAAACGCCCACTGGGAACCCTTCATCCTCGAATGGCAGGTTGAGTTTCTTCCCCTAGTGGATTCCACCGGGAAAAACGCACCTCAAAATCGATTCACCCTTAAAGAAAACCATGCGGAGACCGAGTTGATATCCAACGAAGGATACCACAGTGCGCCAGCCACGACCATGCGGGGACGGACTTTTCTCACCCCTGGAGCGAAAGCACGGAAAATGCAAGTCCTAAGCGAGTTCCTGATGACGAAATTGCCAAGGAACTGTACCGGCGTCCTTGAACTGAAAGAATACAAGAATAAAACAAACGGGGATTCACACACTGCAATCCATGCCGACTCCCAAGATTATGTGTTTGTCCGTGGTGGCACCTTCATACTGGCTGAAGAGCGACCCGGCACCCAACCTTTAAAATTGTGGTATAACTCAGGTAGAAACGACCACGTTCTATCGGCAACTCCCGAAGGGCGGCAATCCGCAGAAGAGTCCGGTTATGATTCCAGTAAGGTTATAGGATATGTTTATGAGCATGATGGATATGGACGGAAACCCCTTAAATTGTTCTGGAGTCTTACAAATTTAGACAATATCACCACAGCGACGGAAGCCGGAGAAGCCGCTGCATTGGAAGCGGGTTATGTCTTTATCCGCAATGAGGGATATGTTATGGACGAGGAGTACGGCCGACTAGCTATCCGGGCCGAGGAGTATATCCGATCCCGCCAAAACCCCTACAACACGAACGATGCCGTGTTGACGGCTTGTCGCGCTTTTTTAGAATTGAAAGACACCAAAGTCCTGTCCCAAGCCCTAGGCGGATTTACAGAAGGCATGTTGCAGTTGGAGCAGCACTTACAACCGTCGTTACAAGATTTGCTCGGCTCAGAAGATGAACACAACTTTTCAGTCGCCCTAGGGGAATTGATCGGTCGGGAATCGAGGCTTTCGCCGAATCCGGCCAAACCGTTTTTGCCACTTCGTGCGGGTTCCTTCAAACTAATTGGCCTGAGAGTCATCGATACTTGGGGACGTTATCGGGATTTGATGAAGAAACGGGAACTTGAACCCGTACTCTCTGAGTCCTTATTGCCACTAGCGGGTAAGTCGGCATGGGCTGGAGCACCTTTACGCGTTTGTCAGCCCATGCGACTCCATGCAAACTGGTTGGCTGCCCGAAAATACCAAGGAAAGGATATTAGCTTGAAACATATTCCTTTCGCTTCTCCGATTGTTGGTTGGGTTGGTAACAATCCGCTGGATCGGAGCCTGATGTACTTCAGTGCCGGAGGGGATGCCCTAGGCTACTTCAACCGTCAAGGAGACCGCAAATTACCACCCGGTAGCGACGGACATGCCATGGACATACATCCGGCTTTACAACATGTCCTTGACCATGCGGATAACAATGCGGCTTGGTTGCAAGGATTCATAGATGCCACGGAAAACGCCTTGGCCCACATCGCTCCACATGAACACCAAATGCACAAGGGCATCGCCATGCTCATCAGCCGCCCTTTGGCAGTTGTCCGGTTGAGAATAAATTTCGAACTGTATGGAAATCCCGTCCAAAACCGGAGTTGGGAATCCATGCGAGAGAACATCGAACGGATGGAACATGGAGAGGAAGAAGTCCTACCGCACTGGCACCAGATGAAATTACCTGTACGCCTGGGCAATTATATGATGCTCAATGATGGCCTGGTCGGTTTCTGGCAAGAAGATGGGGACGGTAATCATATCGGACCGCTTTACACCATGGCGAGCCGAACGGAACGTCCCGATATTTTGCCACACGATAAAGAAACCCTGCTTTGGCTTCCGATGAATGGCGAATCCGTGACGCTGACACTTCTTATCGACCCTAGGGGATCCTTACATGTCACTTCCGGTGTATTGCCGGTACAACAACTAACGCTTCGCAAAGACCTAGTTGAACAGGCTACGGAACGTATCAATGCTTGGTTCTTTCAGGCTCCATTGTTGCAACCCAAGGGAACCAAAGATATTCTTTATGCTTCTCCGTCTGAAGAACCAGGATATGAATGGAAATGGTTGGAAGCCCTCAATGACCATAATGCGGAAGAAACCGATATTTGGAAAGAGACGGAAAACTTCCAACCCGCCGAGCAAAAAGCCACCTTCGGAGAAGACAATGAATTGCGGGAAGGTTGGTTCACCTTGGAACATGATTAGACATACCCTTCACCCTACTCTTCATTTTATGAAATTTTCATTATGAATCCACATATAGCCAATCTGAATATATATCCTTCGAATGCCGATTTTCCGGTTTCGTTCGAAGGGGCCGATCCGTATGGGCACCATGCCTTTTACTTCGTAAAGGATGAGGATGCCGGATCGTCCAAGTACCGTACCTATCTGTCGATTCGGAATG
>JAHDCE010000261.1 GCA_020630045.1 Saprospiraceae bacterium
ACAAGCCGGCCCTCGTACGAGGGCCGGCTTGTTTTATCGCTAAGAAATTGAATGATGTTTAAACATTGTAGATTTCTGAAATGTCATTGCCATATTTTTCGCGGATAACCCGACGTTTCAATTTCATGGTCGGTGTAAGTTCGCCTGAAGCGACATCCCATGGATCGGTAAGCAATTTGAATTTTTTGATTTGCTCGATATGGCTGAAATTAGGATTGAAATGGTTGATGATTTCTTGATATTTCTGCTGGACTTTCGGATTTTCGAGGGTGTCTTTAGAAATACAGAACAAGGTATCATTGTAGGGAGCCGGTTTGATTTCAATCGGCACGTCATTTCTTTCACACCAGTCTTGTAAAGCTTCAGCGGCAGGGACGATGAGTGCGGAAACGAATTTTTGTTTTTCTCCGACGACCATCATTTGTTCAACAAGGAAATCCTCCTTGAATTTACTTTCGATTGGAGCGGGAGCGACATATTTACCACCTGAGGTTTTCAACAGTTCTTTTTTACGATCGGTGATTTTCAGGAATAGTCGTCCGTTTTTTCCTTTGACCATTTTTCCTACATCACCGGTATGGAACCATCCGTCTGAGTCGATGACTTCGGCGGTCTTGTCGGGTTTGTTGTAGTAGCCCATCATGATATTCGGTCCCTTGGCCAAGATTTCACCTTCTCCTTGTCTGTAGTTACCGTCAGCTTCATCGATTTTGATAGTGACGCCTTCTAGGGGTGGCCCTACCGTTCCTAGCATGGCACCTCCGACATCGTAGGTGTTAACACAAAGTGCGGGTGCGGTCTCTGTCAAACCATAACCTTCTCTAACCGGTATGCCTGCGGCGGAGAATACTTTTGCCATTTTAACCGGCAATGCAGCTGCTCCGGTAAGGATACCCATAATATTGCCTCCTAGTGCTTCCCTCCATTTGCTGAAGATAAGTTTGTCGGCGATATTTCGTTTGATTTTATTGATACCGGAATATTGTTTTCCGTATTCATAGTCTTCGGTGAGATCCAAGGCCCAGAAGAAGAGTTTTCTTTTGAATCCTGTCAAATCCAATCCTTTGTTGTAGATCTTCTCGTATACTTTTTCCAAAAGACGAGGGACGGTAGAGAAGAAATGTGGTTTGAAAGATTTGATATCTCCTTCGTCGCCTCCTAGGTTTTTCACGCCGGTGAAACCGATTCTAATTCCTCGTGCCATATATGCACTTGATACGGTGCATTCAAAAATGTGGCACAATGGGAGGAAGCTCAAAGCGGAGGTGCCGGGCTCCAGTGGAAGTAAAGGAACTGCCATTTTGATATTGGAAACGATGTTTTTGTGAGAAAGCATCACTCCTTTTGGGAGTCCCGTTGTTCCTGAAGTATAAATCAAAACCGCTAGGTCTTCTTCTTTTACCTGATCGGAAAGCTTGTCGATTTCGGACTGGTCTCCTGTTTCAAACATATCTTCCCAGTGAGGGGCGCCTTCACCTTCTTCAAAACAGAAAATACCCTTGAAGGTAGGAACCTTGGGGGCAGTTTTGTTGACTTTGTCGACCAAGTCGCCAGGGCCAACGAAGGCATAGCTTACACCTGCATCATTAAAGATGTATTCGTAATCGGATGGTGCGATGGTTGGATAAACGGGAACGGTAATGACTCCGATTTGATGTGCTCCGACTTCTACTATTTTCCATTCCGGACAGTTTTCGTAAGAAATCAAAGCGATTTTATCACCGGGCTTAACACCGAGTTTTAGTAATCCATGACTGATATTGTTCGCTAAATCGATGACATCTTGAGTGGAATAAAATATCCAACCGTCACCCGACCTTTTCCCAATTGATTCTTTCATTGGGAATTTTTCATTCTGGTACCGGACGATTTCGAATAATCTGTTATAATTGTTATCCATTGATCAGTAAGTGTTTGAAAATTGTAGAATGAAAATAGGAATTCGCGGCAAATTTACGTTTTTTATTCGGTTGCGGAGAAAGTCTTGAAATAAAGATTTTATAGAAATGTACAATTATTGACGATTTGAAAGTAAGTCGGCGTCTAAACCATACATTTCCGCAATCAAAGAGAAGTGGGTAGTGGCGATAACTTGCCGCCTTTTTCGAAAAGAGGGCGTCAGCATTTTATTTTCTACTGTCCAGGGAGTGTCGAGCAATCTGAATCCCCCGATTCTTTCAAAAGGTCTGACTTCATTATTGAATTCTTGGATGATGTCTCGGAATACATCTCGAAAGGCGGCATCCTGTATGGCTTCATTTATAGGTAATGGTGTTTCACCTTTCAGCATATACCATAATCGGGTATGGATGTCAGAAGGTACGATTAAAGTCACCGGATATTCTTGACCTTTTCCTATGACGATACATTGTTTGATGAGGGAGGCGTTTTTTAGCTTGGTTTCTAGGAAGGAGGGGTGGACTTTGTTTTTATCGGCAAGTTGGATGATGTCGTTTTTTTTGCCGTTGATGTGTAAATGCCCTTTTTCGTCCAATCGTCCGATTTCTCCGGTTTTTAACCAGCCTTCATGGTCAATGATACTTTTGGTTAGGTTTTTTTGATGTAGATATCCCGACATGACACTGTCGCTTCGAACAAGGATTTCACCATTTCCGAATTCATCCGGCGGATTGGATATTTTGATTTCAATGTGTTTCATGGGCTGCCCGGCGGAACCGTGCTTTACACTTTTGGGGTCGAATCTGTTGAGTGAAATGAATGCGCCGGTTTCAATCATTCCGTATCCTCTTCGTATATCTATTCCCGCTGCGGAAAGTAGTTTTGAATAAGATTTGGGCAATGGTTGTGGTCCTACGATAATGCCTTCTATTTTTCCTCCGAAAGCATTTCTCCATCTCCTAAAAACCAAGGAGTCCGTAATTCCTAGCCTAATATGTTGCGAAAGGGAAATTTTATCGAAATCTTTTATTTTTTGTCCGGTATCAATGGCATCCAACCAAAGTTTTCTTTTGATGGAATTCCCTTCGATTCCTGCGTTGAGAATGTCTTCGAGGAATGATTCGATAATATCGGCGTCGGCGGTAAAGTAATGGGGCCTGGTTTTTTTTATTTGGTCTAAAACCTTGCTGTTGTCAGAGGCGAAATGAATAGACAATCCCGCTGCTAGATAGGTGTAAATCATGACCCTTTCAAAGATCCGATGTGGGGGTTGGATGGCAACGGCTTTGTGGCTACTGTTCAAGGGAAGTGTTGCTAAAAGGGCTTTGATATTGCTCACTAAATTTTTGTGCGAAAGCACGACGCCTTTAATCGGGCCATCGGAACCATCAGTATAAATAATGGTTGCCGTATCGTCCTCATGGATTCCTGCTTTGAAGGTTTCAAGGGCAGTGCGGTATTCTCCATCAGGTTGGGTGACGAAGTCATTGATATGTTTGGTGTCTTGTGACTTTTTAAGAGAAAATATATCTTTTAATAACGGGAGCTTCTTTTTGAGTTCGACAAGTCTAAGAGCAGTTTCTCGGTCGGGAGCGAATGCTAGTTTTATTGATGCTTCTTCTAGGATATAATGAAGCGTTTCATTCGACCAACTTGTTGATAATGGTACAGTGATGACTCCGACATGTTGAAATCCGATGTCCAGAGCCAACCATTCGGGAGAGCCTTGCTTTGCGATGATGGCGACTTTGTCGTTCGGTTTTAATCCTGCCTTCAATGCTCCGGCAGAAACAGAGGTAGATAAGGTTATTATTTCATTCGTGGTGAATGAACTGCCATTGGTATCTGCAAGGCATACCTTCTTAGGTGCCTGGATTTGCTGGTGAGCCAAAATGTCGAATAACCTACGAAACTCCATATTCAGTTTATACACAACAATATGACCGGTGTTTATATCGCACCGGCAATTCGTGGTTTTCTCCTAGATAAATGTGTTTGACTGGAAAGTCGATGTTTTTCAGGGTAATATTACGTTTTTTTGTAATAAGAGTTGCTTTTAGATCTCTCTTATTTTATTCGAATGCCATTTTTTTCCAAGGAGATTTTTCTGGCCTTATATAAGGAACCGATTGCCCTTTTAAATGCCTTCTTGCTAATTCCAAATGTACTTTTTATTTTTTCAGGTTCACTCTTGTCATGAAAAGGAAGAAACCCGTCATTGTTTTTTAATTCTTCCAATATTTTTAAGGCATCGGGGTCTATGTTTTGATAGGCCTTTGCAAGATTCAAGCTCAAATCTATTTTTCCATCTTCTCTGATGTTTTTAATGAATGCCGTCAAGGTTTGACCGACTTTAACCGGTTGGAAAATTTCATTCTTAAATAACATTCCTTTACAGGAATGATTGATAATGGCTTCAAATCCAATATCTCGATCTTTGTGTAATAAAATTTCAACCTCGTCTCCCTCATTTACCTTGATGGATTCTTGGTCTAGGAATTTGTTGATTTTGGCGGAAGCCAAAAGTCGGTTCGTGACCTTGTCTATGTATAAATAAACGGTATGCCATTGCCCGGGTTTCATCGATACGTTTTGCTCTGAAAAGGGAACAAACAATTGCTTCTCCAATCCCCAATCCATGAATGCACCATAGCGATTGACATCCATGACCTCCAGGTTGGCGAATTTGAATAAATTGATTTTTGGGTTTAATGTCGTAGCGATTAGCCGTTCTTCATTGTCTCTGTAAATGAACACATTGATTTCATCTCCTTCTTTCATTTCCGGTGAGACATACTTCCTGGGAAGTAATATCGATTCTCCTTCGGCATCGGTTAAGTATAGACCATGTGGTTGTTCACGGTCGATTTTCAATTGGTTGAATTTTCCTAGTTCCATTGATTAGCTATTGATTGTACTGCTTGGTTGTTTGATGTTTTGAGTTGGTGGTTCCAAACTGATTTTTTCTCTTGGCAATTGTACATAAAAAATACTTCCTTCCCCCTTGATGGATTCTACCCAGATATGCCCTTCTTCTTGGAGGACGATTTCTTTGCAACTGGCTAAACTGATACCGGTTCCTTCGAATTCCTCTTTAGGGTGTAGCCTCATAAAAACCTCGAATATTTTTTCAATATACTCCGATTCGATTCCGATTCCATTGTCTCTGACCCTGATGATGAAGTCCGAGTCCGTCACCGAATAATCAATGAAGATAGTCGGAATCGGGCTTTTATTGTATTTGATTCCATTTTCCACCAAAGTTTTCATAAGGAACAACAATCGTTTTTCAGTCATGTAAATCCAAGGAAGGGATGCGTTGGGGATTTGAATCTTTACCTTTCCGTCTTCCAAATCATTGTGGTAACTGAAAATGATTCGGTTCAATACTTTTTCTAGAGAAACGGGGACAGTAGGGATGGTTTTACTAAATGAAAGTTGAGATAAATTTAAAATGTCATCCAATAATGAATTCATTTGCTTGGATTCACCAATAATGATTTCCAAAAATTCATGTATTTCGGTGTCATCTGATGTCGCTAATTTTCTTTTTAACAAGTTGGCGAAACCACCGATGCTCCTCAGGGGAGATTTGAGATCGTCCGATAATGCTCGATTGATATCCTGCTGTCGTTGATGTGCGATTTTTAGTTCCCTATTGATTTGTTTCAGTTCTTTCTCTTGAGATTCCAAAGATTTTATATTCCGGAAGGATTTGAAGCCGGCATCCCATGATGCTCGAAGGTACACCATCATAAAACCCGTCATGATAGAAACGACGATAACATGTCGAAAATAATTGGTGCCGTTCAAGGTGATGATTAAGATGTAAATGAATATCATTATGGGAAGGATGTAAAACAATTGTCTCCTTGAACCAAATGAAAACATGGAACAAATGAATAAACATCCAATGAATCCTCCTGTGAAATTATCAGCGAATAATTTGAGTTGGTCAGGCTGGGAATGAAGGGTAATGCCTATGAAAATGAAATGCCCGATGGCAACACACAGCAATAAGGTGTGAACGGGTATAATCCAATGTTTCTTATAGGGGAAAATGAGCTGACCCAAAATAATGTATAAGATGAACACACCCATAGAAACCAAGCGAAGGATCAGAATTAAATCCATTACGCCATCGGAGTAATCTATCCAAACTACCGGGATATATAAGAGCAAGGCCAATATGGCGAAATACTTTCCTTTGGAAAGCGTTTCTTCGGTTAGTCTTGTTTGATACTCTCTATGTAATTTATTGATGTTCATATTTTTCCCCTAAAGGGGAACATGATTTTGTTTTAAAATATCTAATATTGAATTGGGAAATAGTTTTGGGGCAAACCAAATGGTTACTAGGTATTCAACAAATATACGCTACCA
>JAHDCE010000262.1 GCA_020630045.1 Saprospiraceae bacterium
CCGTCCATGAAGCCGGCGTCGTAATCCAACCTGGCTCCGGGCACGACTAAACCGTCAGGAATGGTCAAATATCCACGATCATCAGCGAAATCGGCAGCCATTGCAATATCACTATCTACATTATCATCACTACCTTGTTCGTCGTTGGTCAATACATATGTGGCATCCCCGTTTCTGACGACAATCCGCCATTCTAAATTCGGATCTGAAGCTACCTCTTCAGCATCAACAACAGCAACGATGAATTCATATTCTAATGAAGGGGTTCCGGCACCAATAACCATATCAGCATAGGTACTAGGCACACCGGCATTTATCATTTGAAGTTCGACAACCACTTCTTCCGAAAACTCTTCTAGTGGGTCTTGGATTCCGTCCTTGTTCTCATCCACCCAAGCCAAACCTGTGATGTGGATAGTTTGTGATTTGAATCCGGCATCTACATCAGCATAACCTCCATGGGTCACGTCCGCTATCGGAATGGTATAACCGAGTAATGGTTTACCGCCTGCATAAGCGGTCGTCCATGCAGCGTCATTATCTACCATATCGTCCGAACCGGCATTCAAGGATGTGATATCGAAGTCGGCACTTCCGCTAGAGAACTGGACAAAGAAACCTATGGGAGATTCACCCAATATTTTATCCAAATCGGCACCAGGAATCGCTACCATATACATCCCGTCACTTTCAGTCGTATAACTTCCCATTCCGGAAAGGCTCATATCGGGTAAGATGGCGTGTACTTCTACATTTACATCTTCCAATCCAGGTTCATCCGAATCTTGAATACCATCTTCATTCAAATCTTGCCAGACATAATCAAATACGATAAACCCTTGATTGTATGTATAACCGGCGTCCACATCTATAATAGCTCCTAATTCGACTTTAGAATTCGGTATATCATGCCCTATGATTTCATAAGGAATTGAAGGTCCTTCGTCATAAGTCAATGCTTCTATATCGCTATCTATCAAGTCATCGCTTCCCGCATTCAAAGTGGTCGGAATGAAATCGAAAGACGGCCACATGAAAGGAAGGAATGATACTCCTAAGTGGAATACTGTAGGATTGTCAATAACGTCTTGAGCAATTCCGGCATCTACTTTTAGCAGATATTCCCCACTTCCATTTGCAAAAGTCCCATCAACATCATTGAATACAGTATATCCTGTGCCCGGATTTGTCTCCACTAAACCATATTCTACATATGCTCTTGGTATTCCCGGTTCACCGGCATCTTGGATACCGTCTTTATCTAAGTCTAACCAGACTTGGTTTTCAATGATTAACTCCTCGGTTATGAAACCTGCATCCACATCGTAGTCTCCCGGTAAAGCGGGTGCAATTACATATTCTGCGGGATCACCGAAGAATACCCCAGGCTCCGTGTCACTATCTAATGAAGGATCCATCCCTTGCTTCCCAGGGGTCGGCTCGTAGTAAACATTAGCCGGATTGGAATTCACATCGAATACCATGAAAATAACGGACTCCGTAGTAATTACACTATTAACATTTTCCAATTCGAATAAATACATTCCGTCGGCATCCGTAGTTTCCATTCCTATTTGCATCGGACCGCCAAACTCATCCAAAGTGAAGAATTGGATTTCGACACCCGCTATACCCGGCTCTCCGGCATCTTGGATACCGTCGCCGTTCAAGTCATGCCATACAAAGTCACTGATGGTAAGTCTAGCCGGAACGAATCCGGCATCGATATCATGAACAGCACCGACTACAAGAGGAAATCTCTTAGCAGGAATCAAACCTGAGCCGAAGTTTATCATTTCGACATCACTGTCAACAGCTTCATCAGAAGGCACGTCTTGTTGCGTCAAGCCCAATGCCCCATATCCTACAGTTACCGGAGCCGTAAATCTTATATCAAGCGGTTCTGCTTCAGTCGCTAGGTCTACGACCGACTTTCCACTAATTTCACTTATTTCGAAACGGTATAAACCGTCAGCATCGGTTATGGTGGAAGCAACTAGAGTACCTCCCCAGTATAACTCTACCGGAACATTAGGTATACCGGATTCTCCGATATCTTGAATTCCATCTTGATTCGCATCCAACCACACATAGTCCTCTACGACGATGATATCCGTGCAATTCAAACAAACCGGCATCGACTCCGAATGTCTTGCCATAATTTTCGTAATGCTCGATATAATAGGATTGATACTGGAAATCTTGATGTGAAATATCACTATCCACTTCATCATCGAACCCTACATCGGGCAAAGTCAATGTTAAGTCGGTCAACCCGTCCGTATTGGTAGAAGGATCAAAAGTTACAATCATCGGAATTGGTGGATAATCACTCGGGGTAACGGTAAATGAATACGATCCGCCAGTACCAGTAGTCATACTGGTGATAGGTGTACCATCTGCCATCATAAGATTGACGGTTACTCCTTCAATGCCCGGCTCGCCGATATCCTGAATACCATCACGGTCGAGATCGTTCCAAACGAAGTCTTCAATATAAAGGATATCGTTGAAATATGCGGCATCTATATGAACTGTATTACCAGGAGGAAAATCACCTCCTGAAAATAGAGCTCCATACATGATTACCCCATCTACAATTTTATCTTCAAAAGCGGCATTTGCAAACTGCTCCTCTAGTTCAGGATTGGCTTGTTGTGGAGAATATGCAAGGAAATTCAATCCACCCGTATTGGTTGAAGCGTCGAATTGGACGAATAAATCATAATATCCTTCAGGGTTTATAATCGTAATTGAATACGCTCCATCAGAATCTGTTGTAACCGAACCTATGTTGGCCCAACCCGTTCCATCTTCTCCCCAAACAGTCACGGTAACCCCGGGAATACCCGGCTCGGTAGGATCCTGGAATCCATCCCGATTCACATCTTCCCAAACGAAGTTTTCAATGACAAGTTGATTCAATACGAATCCGGCATTTTGACCGCCCGTACTATAATCGTCGGATAACGGATATCCTCCCCAACCAGTCGGGCCACCAGGATAGAATCCATTCAAAAACCTCCACAGTCCATCTATATCTTCCGTCAAATCATATTGATTCCTTTGCCCCACTCCAGCCGGGTATGGCCAAGAAGGAACAATTGTATTGGTCAAATTGGTGTAACCATTGGTATTAGTAGATGGGATGATTTCGATATATGTAGCCCCCCAAGGATCTATACTTTCAAATCGATATCGTCCATCTGCTCCTGTAGTCGTAGTAAGCGTATCCGGACCCGCGAACCAACTATTATCCGGTTTGAATAATTTAACGGTAACATTTTCAAGGAATTCTTCTCCATCATCATGGAAACCATTACCATTTTCGTCCAACCAGACAAAACCTTCGTATGGGAATGCTGCATAGTAGAGTCCGAAATCCAAATCATCTTCAAACGCGGCTAGTTGAGTGGAGGTATATGTGCCTTCTTGATCGGCATCAACATCTTCGGTTCCAGGAGCTACGGATCCAGTCCAGGATCGGATATTAATTAACTTCTCATAGCCATCATCATTAATGATTTGTTCTCTTGTAGCACCTCCACCAATTGGTTCAGTTAACATATAAACCTTGTATTCCGGCACTTCTTCGTTGACAGTATATTCATAATATCCATTAGCATCGGTATAAACCGTATCAATGAATGCCAAATCAGGCCAATAAACATCTTGGGCTTCAAATACGATTCCTACTCCTTCGATACCCGGTTCGTCGGTATCTTGAATACCGTTGGCATCCGTTCCTCCATTAGTAGTATACAATTCATCACTACCATCTTGGTCATCATCTAACCAAACAAAGTTTCCGATAGTTGTACAAGCAAAATCTATTTCTGCCGACCAAGAATCATTTGACAAACAACCGGACACTTGGTCGATTCCGAATACGTATATAGTCATAGCCTCCGTAATACCTGTCAATACAATAGTATGAGCAGGATCAAAATCTTCGTGTGCTTCCCCTACATACAAGGGAGTTCCTGTTCCATCAGGGTTATCATAAATCGCAATATCTCTCACCCCACTAGGATTGTAAACATCCATGATGTAAATCTCCCCATTTCGACATGTACTGTGTTGATCAACTCTCATACCTGTAGGAGCGACAACTGATCGTACATTGACACTCACTTCAAATGGTTCGATGCTATAACAATCGGATAATGCCGGATTGTATGCGTAACCATAGAAGGTCTGAATTCCCAACGATGGAGTATAATTGAATTTATCACCGGAAGGGGTTCCGGATGGACCATTCAACAAAGTACCATTGACGGGATCCGGTTCGTCAAACCAATAGATATCGTAACCTGCGGCCATCGCCCACAGTTCTACACTTTCTCCTGGACAAACAATGGTATCGGGCAGGATACTTCCTGGAACCGGATCTGTCGGAGTCGGAGCGCCATCCATGGTTATTGTAATTTCTTCTGTAGTATTTGAATAATCATAACAACCGGAAGCGCTACTGTATCCAAGTACTTGAACCAAAGATGTCTCGGTAAAACCGGAGTATGTAAATGTCGCCACGGAAGATTCATCACGGACAATCTCACCGTTCACTAAGAAGGTGTATAAGTCAGCACCTCCGGCAGTAAATGTAACGGATTCTCCTTGACAAGCTTCGGTTTTATCGGAGCTCAAGGTAACTGTCGATGGATTGAGTCCGGCAGTAACGGTCAATTCTACCTCATCATAATTTATACAAGGACCGCAACCTACTACATATCGAATTTCATAAACACCAGGAGTCGCATTTTCCAAATTGGTAACATATGCAACATTTTCATTGTCATTCAAGATTTCTAAAGTAGAAGGCCCTGAAATTTGGGTCCATTGGTAACACCCACCATTGGCGGCAGAAGCCGCAGAAACACTACCATTTAAAACAGCAGTATTACAAGTAGATGTTGTAATATCAGCTCCTGCATTTACAGAAGGTTCATCAACTCCATATCTTATCCAAGCAGTATCCCTGTCCACTTCACCCGTACAAGGATCCATGACATTGTATACAATATTGTATTCATGTTCTCCATTGATTCCCCTACCAAAGAAGTAAGCTCCTGCGTGTGTGTATGGGACATCATTTATATGCATATAAACAAAGCCGGCATCTAACCCGTCATAAGGCACACCACAATCATTGGGGAATACCCATTCTAAACCACTCTCGGTAATAACGCTCCACCAAGAACATAATCCAGCTCCTTGTACTTCATTATAATTTGGAGAAACATCCAAAACTTGCATAGTAATATCTCCTCCTAAAGTAGGCAAACAAACTTGATATCCATTCGCATTCACCGGTAATGGACCTTGGACGATGACTACTGCATCATCATACCATGTACAACCGGAAACAGCATCTTCTACCTCAAGTCTTACTTCATATACCCCTGGATCATTACTTGTAATTTGTAATGAATCATGTGTTCCTTGATTAAGGAAGGTAAGGGTTCCCGGGCCATCGATTTGCTTCCATTCAAATGTCAAATCCGGATGATCAGCCAATCTTCTGAAATCGTCATCATCAGTTAATTGTGCAAGAACCCCGGTATCCCCCGCACAAAAAGATGTTGCCGGATTTTGCACTGACGAAGAAGGGAAATCAACATCCCGACTACAAACCGTAACCGTATCTCTAAAATGCGTACCAGAAGCGGTATGAATCAAATGCCATACGAACTCATATTCGGCCATGGCATCTTTAAAATAAAATCTAGCAGTCGGGCTATTTGGGCTGGCAAAATTATCTATCTCCGGACATACTCCATCAAAATCATTGGTCGAATATACATCACCTTGATCAATACCATCATAAGGAAAACAAGTATTGGGAAATACCCACTCTGAACCATCATCTTGAATCAAACTCCAATATGATTGATATCCACCAGAGATTATTTCGGCTTCCGATATCCAAGCATTCATATGAACAAAACGATTGGTGTTGTATTGTTCATTTGAACCGGACGTATCGTTATTTCCATATGCCTCCGCACCACAATCACAGATATCACTCGCTTCAAAATTCACGCAAGTCGGGCCAGTGAAACGAATATAAGCTTCATCTAGGAACGAACAACCGGAATTCGTATCCGTGATGGTCAATCGAATTTTGTAATCGCCACAAACATCAGCGGTGATACTAAAATTATCCTTTACTTCACTATCCAGAAATGTCAGAGTTCCCGGACCAGACAATTGTTCCCAATTGAGCGAATAGTATGATTGGTGTTGCAAGGGAAGTATACTCACAGAATTTGGAAATG
>JAHDCE010000263.1 GCA_020630045.1 Saprospiraceae bacterium
GGAGAAATACAATTTTCATCATTCCGTATTAACGGGATCATGTACGAACGCCCTTGAATTCATCGCACAATTATTAGACATTGAAAATGGGGATGAAATCATAGTTCCATCTTATACTTATGTTTCTTCTGCCAATGCTTTCCAGTCATTCGGAGCGAATATTGTACTAGTGGACAATTATGCGGACAGCCTTTATGTAAATGTTGAAGAAATCATTCGTAAAATCAATCCGAAAACAAAGGCCGTAGTTGTCGTTCACTATAATGGAATGGCTCAAAACCTTATCGAGTTAAAACAAATCTGCGAGGAAAATCGAATCGTATTAATTGAGGATGCCGCTCATTCGATCCATGCTCGGTATAATCATGAATATCTTGGCGGTTTTGGTGATTTTAGTACTTTTTCTTTTCATTCTACTAAAAACATAACTTGCGGGCAAGGAGGGCTGCTAGTCATTAACAATGAAAACTATATTGAAAGGGCGCGGCGAGTAAAGGAGAACGGTACTAATAAAACCGATTTTGAGACAAATATGGTAGATTATTATTCATGGGTCGATCATGGCTCAGTGCATAATCTTTCCGAAATACAGAATGTATTGTTGTTTGCTCAATTGCAAGAAGTGGAAACGATAACGAGTCTCCGCCTCAAAAGATGGAATTATTATTACGAACGATTATCGCCCTTGATTCAAAAAGGAGAATTGAAAATCCAATCCTTCGTTCCCACCTCGATTGGGAATGGACATATTTTCAGTATTATCCTAAAAAACGAAGAGACTCGGAAAGGTTTACAAGACTTTCTTCATACAAGGGAAATTGATACACGAACCCATTATCAGGCATTACACAAAAGTGAATTTTATATCAAAAATTATGGGCGGCAAGATTTGCCTTACGCGGAAAAATTAAGCAAAACCCTTTTAAGATTACCCTTGTATTTTGAACTAAGTGAGGGGGAACAAGAGTTTATCGTCCAAGCTATATACGAATTTATGAACGACCAAAATTGAATTAATTTTGAGAATGTGCTGCCTTTTCAAATGGATTACTTTTCCTAGTAACATGTTTACATGATTTGAAATGATTTCTTAGGGGCATTGTTGTTTACAGGTTGATTCGAAAACCTTACATTTGCCCGAGCATGGTTGTCGATATCCCAACTGGCTAATTGAAACACCTAACTGATGATCCGGTATTATATAAAAAAGGAAAAAGAGCTGAAGGAGCTGGAAGACTTGCACACAGGGTGTTGGGTCAATATTTCTCCACCATTTAGCCAAGAAGAATTGGAAGAACTAGCCGGAAGGTTAGTTATCCCTATCGACTTCTTGACGGATTCCCTAGATATCGACGAGCGGTCCCGTTACGAAAAAGAAGATGATATTCGCCTCATCGTCATCAATACGCCGGTGCTGAATGATGTCGATGAAGAGATCGAAGCCGCTTATATCACGGTTCCTATCGGAATTATTTTGACACCGGATAACATTATCACCATCACCTCATTTAACAATCCGGTGCTCAAACAATTTTTGGATGGGAAAATAAAGAACTTCCAAACCTCAAACGACAATGCATTCGTACTTCAATTGTTCGAACAGAATGTTTTTCGTTTTCTGACCTGCCTCAAAAAACTGAACTTACAGCGGAATCTTATTGAGAAAGAGCTTTACGAAGCGAGCCGTACCAAGGAGTTGAGAAGATTGCTTCGTATCGAAAAAAGTCTAGTTTACTTTGTCACATCTTTGAGTAGCAACGAACTACTCAAAATGAAAATGAAACGCGGTGATTTCCTAGGAATCCGACATGACGAGGAATTGACGGATTTGTTTGAGGACATTATAATTGACAACAGCCAGGCCTTGGAAATGGCGAATACCTACACGAAAATCATTCAATCAACCATGGAGTCCTCCGCTTCCATTATCTCCAATAATTTGAATATGGTCATCCAGAGATTGACGCTGGTGACCATCATCCTTATGGTACCTACATTGGTCGCCAGTTTTTTCGGGATGAATACACCGAGTGGCCTCGAAAAATCCCCCCATGCATTTTTCTACATCATTATTGTGAGTATAGTTCTAACTGTGTTGCTTGCGTGGTTTTTCCGCAGAAGGGAGATGTTTTAAGCATAAAAAACTTCAATTTTAATTATTTTGCGTACAAGTCGACCTGTTGTGTTTTTTTGTTTATCCACATTGTGGAAAAAAACAGGGTTCATGTTAATTTACTGTTTTACAGTTGTTTAAAAAAGTTATCCACAAAATGTGGATAAAATTGATTTGATTTAATTGGTATTCCCCGTATTTTAGCGTCGTCAATTGATGTATGGGGAACCAATAAGATTACATCTTTTCGGCGGCAATAATCTTTATTGTCTCATAAAGCATAATATTTGAGAGGAATGTCAGGAGTCAAGTCATGAGCAACAACTTGTAGTCCGCCTTTCACTATCCTTTTTCCTGAGACAATTTTAAAATTGAAAATTTAAATGTCCTAGTAGGTTTCGCACTTTCCTACTGGTACTTCTTTTGTGTATCAATCAAATTCATTTGATAAAATGGAGAACAATCCAATGCAATCTGTTGAACCTATTTTACAGGAAAATCCTAATCGATTCGTCCTATTCCCCATCCAATATCCTGAAGTATGGGAGTTTCGAAAAAAAGCTTTGGCTTGTTTTTGGACGGCCGATGAAATCGACCTTGAGCAAGACTTAAGCGACTGGAACAATAAATTGAATGATGACGAACGTCACTTTATCAAGCACGTATTGGCGTTTTTCGCCGCCAGTGATGGTATCGTAAATGAAAATTTGTGCATCAATATGTATGAAGAAGTGCAAATCCCCGAAGCACGTTCTTTTTATTCGGCACAGATTCAAATTGAAGACATTCATTCAGAAACATATAGTCTTCTGATTGACACATATATCAAGGATCCAAATGAAAAACAAAGGCTTTTAAATGCCATAGAGACCTTGGATTGTGTCAAGAAGAAGGCGGGCTGGGCCATGAAATGGATCGACCAAGCCCCATCCTTCGCCCACAGGCTCATCGCCTTCGCTGCGGTTGAAGGGATTTTCTTCTCGGGAAGTTTTTGCGCCATTTTCTGGCTTAAAAAACGTGGTTTGATGCCGGGGCTGACTTTCTCCAATGAGTTAATCAGCAGGGACGAAGGAATGCATTGTGACTTTGCCTGTTTGTTGTATTCCATGCTACAGAACAAGCTTCCTCAGCAATTGGTGAGTGATATCATTCTGGAAGCGGTTGAATATGAAAAGGAATTCGTGAAGGATGCACTACCGGTATCATTAATCGGGATGAACGGTGACATGATGTCACAATATATCGAATTCGTAGCAGACAGATTGCTCAATTCCCTAGGACTGGAAAAGCATTTCAATACCGCCAATCCTTTCCCTTGGATGGATTTGATTTCCCTTCAAGGAAAAACCAATTTCTTTGAAAAAAGAGTAGGGGACTATCAGAAATCCGGCGTCATGTCGGACAGGGATAAGCAGGTCTTTTCCTTGGACGAGGACTTTTAAAGAAAACAGAAAACTACAGCAATACTGACATACTAAATTTTATTGTTGAACCTAAGGGAACGGTAACTAATTCTACGAACCAAACCACCTATTACCGTCCCAAAAAAACATGAGCATTTTATGCAGGTAATTAAGCGGAGCGGAAAGAAAGAAAGTGTAAGTTTTGATAAAATCACCGCAAGGATAAAAAAACTATGCTATGGGCTGGACACTCGTTATGTAAGTGATATTGAAATCGCTAAAAAAGTGATTCAAGGATTATATGATGGTGTCACCACTACTGAATTGGACAATTTGGCTGCTGAAACAGCGGCTACTATGGCGACCATCCACCCGGATTACGCCTTGTTGGCTGCTAGAATAGCCGTGTCCAACCTACACAAAAATACAGATAAGTCCTTCTACATAACCATGAAGGCCTTGAGTAAATATATCGATCCGAAAACCGGAGAAAATGCCGGTTTGATTGGTGAAGATACCATGGAAATCATCGAGGAGTTCAAAGATCGCCTTGATTCGGCCATCATTCATGACCGTGATTATAGTTTCGACTTTTTCGGATTCAAAACATTGGAGAAATCCTACTTGCTCCGTATGAACGGAATCGTCGTCGAACGCCCGCAACAAATGTTGCTCCGTGCTGCTGTCGGCATACACGGGCGTGACTTGGATTCGGTATTGGAAACTTACAGCCTGATGTCCGAAAAATGGTTCATCCATGCTACTCCGACATTGTTCAATGCAGGTACTCCTAAACCACAATTGTCATCTTGCTTCCTCTTGTCTATGACAGACGACAGCATCCAAGGAATATTCGAAACGCTTACCCGCTGTGCGAAAATTTCACAATCCGCCGGAGGAATCGGGCTTAGCATTCACAATATCCGAGCAAAAGGAAGTTACATCAGAGGAACAGGCGGAACTTCCAATGGTATCATCCCGATGCTACGTGTTTACAATGACACGGCAAGATATGTAGACCAAGGAGGAGGAAAGCGTAAAGGTGCTTTTGCCATTTACTTGGAGCCTTGGCATGCAGATGTGATGGAGTTCTTGGACCTACGCAAAAACCACGGAAAAGAAGAGATGCGTGCTCGGGATTTGTTCTATGCCATGTGGATTTCCGACCTATTCATGGAGCGTGTCAAGCAAAATGGGGAATGGTCTTTGTTCTGCCCGAATGAAGCTCCCGGGTTATGTGATACCTATGGTGGTGAATTCGAAGCTTTATACCATAAATACGAGCAAGAAGGCAAGGCTAGAAAAACCATCAAGGCACAAGACCTTTGGTTCAAAATACTAGAAGCCCAAATCGAAACGGGCACACCATACATGCTTTACAAGGATGCCTGTAACAAGAAATCCAATCAGAAAAACCTAGGGACGATTCGAAGCAGTAATCTCTGTACCGAAATCGTGGAGTACACTGCACCTGATGAAGTCGCGGTATGTAACTTGGCGTCCATTGCCTTGAACAAATTCGTAAACGGCCCCGGAGATTATGATTTCCAACGCTTGTATGAAATCGCCCGTGTCGTTACACGAAACTTGAACAAGGTGATTGATATCAATTACTATCCGATTATTGAGGCGAAGAACTCGAATATGAGGCATAGGCCTATTGGTATCGGAGTTCAAGGTCTGGCGGATGCATTCCTCCAAATGCGTTATGGCTTTGACAGCGAAGAAGCGAAAAAACTGAACAAAGATATTTTTGAAACCATCTACTTTGCTGCGTTGACGGAAAGTTGTGCCCAAGCAAAAATAGATGGACATTATCAATCCTTCCCGGGATCGCCCATAAGTCAGGGCGAATTCCAATTCGACATGTGGGGAGTGACTCCTAGTGACAGATGGGATTGGTCGTCACTCAGAAAAGAAGTGATGGAACATGGTATCAGAAACAGCCTTTTATTGGCTCCGATGCCTACGGCTTCGACTTCCCAAATCCTGGGTAACAATGAATGCTTCGAACCCTATACATCGAATATTTATACCAGGAGAACTTTGTCCGGAGAATATATTGTAGTCAACAAGCATCTCCTCAAAGATTTGATTCAGCTAGGACTTTGGAATCACGAAACCCGTGAAGCCTTAATGGCAGCCAATGGTTCTATTCAAAACATTGAAGGGATTCCACAAGAAGTCAAAGATTTATACAAGACGTCCTATGAGTTGAGCCAAAAGACCATTATTGATATGGCTGCTGACCGTGGGGCATACATCTGCCAAAGCCAAAGTATGAATCTCTTTATGGAGAATCCGAATTTCGCCAAGATGTCCGCCATGCACTTTTACGCTTGGCAAAAAGGATTGAAAACGGGGATGTATTACCTCCGGACCAAAGCGGCGGTGGATCCGATAAAATTCACCCTCAGTCAGAAACACCAGAATCAGTTCGCTGGTCAAAAGGAGGAATTATCCGCGGTTCAAGTCACGAGTGGCACAAACGAAACCCTGAAAAAGGGTAGTGGCTTGGAAGACATGAAGCCGATAGAAAAGACAGACATACAAGCATGCAGCCTGGATGACCCGGATTGCATCATGTGCCAAGGATAACAGATTGCCGCCTTTTGAATTTGGCCGCCGCCCTGTCTCATGGGCGGTGGCTTTTTTTATGTCCGTACATATAAAAATACCCATAGGACAATTCGTTTCTGCGAACTTCGCCGCCTAGCATGATTTCATTTTCCCTTCCGGGAAATATTTTGAATGTGATGTT
>JAHDCE010000264.1 GCA_020630045.1 Saprospiraceae bacterium
CTTAATGAGCGAACTCATTGAATCTTTTCAAGAAAACTTGACGCATGATTGAAACCAACCAAGCACGGAATGTTCTTCCATCACTAATGGAATGCAAGGCCTTAAGTGCCTGATACACGGTTTCGTGATATAAGGAGTATGCTCTATCTTTATCGTTCGTTAGATTCGCGGCCACACTTTGCAGTATGACGGCGTTATCATTAAAGCGCGTGAAAAATTCTTCTCTAGTCATTTCATTTTCTGTTTTGCGGTTAAAAAGGATGATTTGTCTTTACAACGTTAATAGAGTACCGAATCCACAAAATATGATGCGCTGTTAGGAAATAATTAACGAAAATTCACATTCTTTTGAAAGATTCTTCGGCGAAAGCCGATAAATGACAAAAATCTAGTATATCAATTCATCATGAACCAAACCATTCTTTCCCTTGCCATTCTCTTGTTTTCATTTTTTCAATTATCAGCCCAAGTCAACCCCAAAGACGTCACCATCGTCCGGGATAGCTATGGGGTGCCGCATATTTATGCCAAGACGGACGCCGGTATGACTTACGGTCTCGTTTGGGCGGCCTGCGAAGACGATTTCAACTCTATACAAGAAAACTTTTTGGCCATTCGTGGAGAATTGGCTAAGCACAAAGGAAAGGACGGAGCCATCATGGATGTGCTGGCGCATGTGGTCGATGCCCGACCCGCCGCTAGGCGACTTTACAAGGAAGGCGTTTATTCGCCGGAGTTCACCAAAATGCTGAAAGCATATGTCCAAGCGTTCAATGATTACGCAGCGGCGCATCCTGAAAAGGTATGGGACAAAAAAATGCTTCCCGCCACCGAAGAAGATGTAGTGGCGGCACATGTACTCGCTATCTCCATCATAACTACGGTACAATTCAATATTGTCAAGATATTGGAAAACAAAATGGATTTGGATGAAATACCCCAAAGCGCCGGTTCGAATTCCTTCGCCGTCAATAAAGACAAAACCAAGAACGGAGAGACTTTCCTCGCTATCAATTCCCACCAGCCGTTGGTCGGCCCATATTCATGGTATGAAGCTCATCTCAATAGCGAAGAAAGCGGTATCAATATACAAGGAGCGTCTTTCCCGGGAGGGATGAGTTTATTTATAGGCGCCAATGAAAATTTGGGATGGTGTCATACCCTCAATTTTCCCGATCACTGCGATGTCTATAAATTGAAAATGCACCCTTCTAAAAAGAACCATTACGAGTTCGACGGTAAATGGGAAAAACTTGAAAAACATCCCGTCAAACTTCGTGTAAAAGTCGGGCCGATTAAAATTCCCGTTCGTAAAATGTTTTACAGGAGTAAGCTGGGCGTCGTCATCAAAAACAAAGATGGCTATTATGCATTGCGCTTTCGCGCGAATATGGAAATCATGGCGGCCCAAGGTTGGTACGAATTGAACAAAGCGACCAATTTAGAAGAGTTTAAATCCGTATTGGAAAAACAATACATCCCGGCGACCAATGTCATTTATGGCGATAAGGAAGGGAATATTTTTTATGCAAGTATGGGAAATTTTCCTTATCGCGATCCAGCTTACAAATGGGATAAGGTACTGCCCGGAAATAAATCGGAGTTACTTTGGGGAAATGAGAGACATCCGTTTTCTGAAATGCCGAAACTTGAAAATCCGGCTTCCGGTTATGTATATAATACCAATAATCCACCCTTCAATTGTAGTGCGCCGGAAGACAGTCTCGACCCTACAAAATACCAAGGAAAAGGTTTTAATTTTCAAGTGAATGAAAACAATAGGGGAGTGCGGTACCGGTATCTCATGGAACAAGAAGATAAAATTGATTATGATGATTTCAAGCGCATCAAATATGACAATGATTATCACAAACCTTTCTACACTTGGGCCATCGCCAATGGTGAAGAATTATTCCAAATGGATGAGAACAAATATCCTGATTTGAAGGATATGATATTGAAATTAAAAAAATGGAATCGAAGTGCCGATCCTGAAAATATGGAGGCGGCCGTAGCGTCCATCACATTCCATTTATTGGTCAATCATTTATTTAAAATAGGAAGATTGCCGTCACACCAAGAAGTAGAGGTGGATGAGGCGACTTTCGTCCAATTTTTACGCAAGGGAAAAAAGCATTTAAAAAAACATTTTGGTACCATTGATATTCCCCTAGGAGACTTGCAAAGATTGGTTAGGGACAAGGATCATGATTTTCCCGTAGGAGGCATGCCCGAAGTCCTCGCCGCCATGAATTTTAATATGGGTAAAAAAGGTCGCTTAGAAGCCTTTCTAGGAGAATGCTTTATCCAAATGGTACAGTGGACGGATGAAGGTGTGAAAATCGAATCTGTCAACGCATTCGGCCAATCACACGTGCCGGGTAATAAACATTATTTGGATCAAACGCCCTTGTTTTTAAAACAACAATTAAAACCCATGACCTTAGATAAGGAAGAAGTATTTAAGAACGCTGAACGGGTGTATCATCCGGAAAAAAAATGAATCAAATTTCTTGAAAAATGAATCCGATAACCCAAATAATTATTCTGTTACTCGTTTCCCTTACGGGAAATATTTACGCACAGAAAATGCATGAATCTTTCCCATTTTCCAAAAACGGAAAATGGGGGATTTACAATTTCAATTCAAAGCGAATTACTACTACTCCTACCTTTGACTCCCTAGGACTTTTTCAAATCAGAAAGTCGGATGAGTTCTTGTTCGCGATAGCGAAAAAGAAAGGACGATTCGGTTTGATAGATGACAAAGCGAATACCATTTCCCCATTCGAATGGGACAGTGTTTTCCTTGCCGGAACCAAGGAGAATGCCGTTGTTCAAAAAGATAGTTTACTGGGTCTAATAGACACCCGAACCGGAGATGTCTTACATCGACCTTATTTCAATACGATATCGGATTTTCCGAAAGGGAAAACACCGCTCGCCATTGTCGAAAAAGAAGGCCGAAAGGGCTGTATAAATATCAAGGGAGAAGTGGTCGCAGATACGAAATATGATTCCATTCAAATCATTAATAAGACAAGTAGACACCTAGAGTTGATATTGTATTTAGACGGTACGCAAAAGTTTATGAATCCACAAGGCAATATTACTGCGGATATCGGATTCGAAGAATCCCTTCGGAGAAAAAATAACCCCTTTGTTGTCGCCTTGGATAGAACGCCGGTAGATTGTATTTATGAACAAAAAGAGAAAGAAGAAAATGGGAAAAAAGGAGTCGAGCTTATCGCAATATTAAAAAATGAAAATCGAGATACGACAGGTGTGTATTTTATTCCCGAAATTCAAGAAGTCGTATCCGTCGAATGGCGTTACAGTTTTTTGAAAAAGAAAAAAACAATCTCGTTTTTCATCGTCAAAAAAGAAGATGATTACGGATATGGAGAAACGTATTTTGGTGTTGTTGACACCAAGGGGAATATCCTGACTTTCGTAGGGCAAGATAATATAATAAAGGGAGACGCCAACACTCATTATTGGTTAGCGGAAGACCGTGGGAAATTCGGTCTCATTAGCGCCTCATCCGGAAAAATGATAGTAGATACGGATTACGATTCTATTGACTTTACATCCTTCGAAAATTACTTTTATGTAACTAGGGGAGCCTATACCGGATACATCTCCGTTTTTGGTCAAGTCTTGTTGCCTAAAGGGCAATGATTGAATCGAATATGAAAGTATGAATTGAAGGGCGATTACTAAAACAAATCAATCCCCCATCACCTGTCTGAATTCCACCAGCTTTTGATTGAGGACAGACTCCTTGATATCGTTGATGGATAAGAATACAGAAAACTTGTCCAAATCCCGGAATCCATAACTGATGGCTTGTGTCAACAATGAAATAGCACTTTCATATTCTCCTTGTAGGGCGTCAAAACAGGCGGCCTTAAAGAAAATGTTTTTCAAGTCCGGGGACATTTTGTTTTCTTCCTTTAGTGATTCGTTGTTGAGTATTTGTCCTCTTTGATTGAAAAAACCGATGAGGTTATTCAATCTTCCAATAAGGGCTTCGCGGATGTCTTCGGGGATTTGTTCGAACCTTTTAGTGAATGGAGCGACCTTTTCAGGCGTTAGGTTTTCGTACTTTTCTTCCGGGCAATATTCCAATATGATGCGGGAAGCGACCGGCGTTTCGTCCATCCAAGTTGTTCCTACATTCACTCCGCAAAGAATGGAACCTTCACTTTTATTGGTTAAAGGTTTGTTGCCTACTTCAATTGAGAACAGGGCGGTTCTGTAAATTTGCGGATTGGAGTTGGTCAATTCGATATTGATTCTGGATTGTATGCGGTGAGCCCAACCCACACCTTCGTAGCCGTTTTTCCTGTTTTTAAATCGGACGGTACCGAAAGGTGAAATTTCCAATATCCCGACGATGATGTCCGGAGCCGGTTCATCCGTTTTTTTCCGGCCGGCGGCATAAATCCTGAAAACCCCTTCAATGCCCGGGCATTTGTCTTCCATGTTTTCGTCATTGGAAGGTACGAGGAGACTGTCCCTTTTTTGGATGAGATATCGAATGGCTTGCTTGCCAAGAATCGAAAGATGTTCATTGTCGGAATTGGGATGGATGGTTTCCAAGGGGATATAAGTGGACTCAAGTTCCTCGAATCTTTCCTGACGGGGAACCAGTAGGGCGTACCCGGCTCCGCTTCCTCCGCGTGTTTGGTAGATGATTGAAAAATAGCCGTAATACTTATCGTTCGTCTTGTTTTCCGACAAGGGGAAAGTCAATTCTATGTACTTGTTGTTGGCAAGGTTTTTCATCCTGATCACCAAGTACCCGGGATTGTTGAATCCTTGGTTCATCACCTCGCCCGAATACGTTCCTTCCGGGTCGAATTGAGTTTTCATTTGACAAATGAATTGTCCGTTTATTCCTTCTTTAATAGATAAAACATTACATCCTATCGTAGTGAAAACCTTGTGATTCCGGTATCGGATGTCGGAGGGAAACCGCTCCGGATAATATAAATAATATGTACCGACCAGTTGATTGTAGGTTTTCTTATTGTATCGCTTGTATTCGGGAAATTGCCACCTTTCGAGCAGTTGCTCGTCTTTCTCGAGATGGAAAGGTTCTGCACTGTTCCATAATTTTCGGAATTGGTTTTTCATGTTCGCTGCAAAAGACACATTTTGCTTGGGATTGAAAACGACATGAGTTCCGATTCTAGATAATTCCTTGAATAAGAAAAAACCTAGAATATATAGGCCGTCCAACATAATCAATTTGACGCCCGGCAACTCATCATACAGTCTGACCTCCAATTTGTTCCTGATAAAAATGGGGGTGTTAATTAATTCTTGTAGGTCATCTTTGACCCGGTTAAAACCTTTTTCTAAATTGAATCCGACCCCCTTGCTTCGCAAATAAGTCGCTTGGCTATTGGGATGTAATAACAACAATTGGATTTTTTCTATTGATGCCCAAACCTCGACATCTTGTTCGAGTAAGTTCAACAAGTTAGCATAGGACTCGCTGCCCCAAGTCGTAATGACCTGAATCGTTTTCGTTTGTCGGAGATTTCGAAGAAACAAATCGCCGTCCATGCCTCTGCTTAGACGGACACCGATACCCTTTTCACCGGACTTTTCACCGGTATCGAAAGTATTACCTTCCAAGTCGATAAATACTTCCCGTTCCCGGTCGTAATCGCCTCCGAGTTCCCGAATAAGTTGGATGACTTTTCGTTTCAGGTTGTTGGCGTATTTCTCGTTTTCCTTGGCTTTGCTTAAGTAACTGCCCGTGATTCCTAGTTTACGGGCGATGAGTTTCTGATTGCACTTTTGTTCGGGGTCGTTCCATATTTCAGGTATAAATGAGAGCGCATTTGTTAGGAATGAAATTCCCGGATTGTCGTGTTCGTTTTCCATGGTTTTAGCTTGTGTTTCCAGTTTTGGAAATTTTAGGAAATTGATTTCGGCGAATTTCCTAAATAATAGGAAATTAACCAGATTTCTTGATTTTGCCAAGTTGTGTGCCCCATTTTTACCATATGACTTGTGAAAACACATTGTTATTGCAAGTCTTGATTTTTTAACCAAAACCAAGATGGCATGAATCCACTGAGGTATGAAAAGGTAGGCGAGCTCTTTCGTATTGTAGAAACTACCAATCCTGAACCGGGGTGATCCCGTTTTTAGGGACAGGTTAGAATGGATGATGGATTTTATACCACCTCATTTTATCTATAACTATCCCTGTCTTTAATCATGAAATTTGATTTACACAACCAACC
>JAHDCE010000265.1 GCA_020630045.1 Saprospiraceae bacterium
AAAGACCAAGCAGCTACTTTAAAAGTGTTGAATGGTGAAACGACTACCAATGCTATCGCTGTTCCGATTAATGGTCAAGTACCTTATGACATTCCGAATACGGAAGAAGGTCGTCTTTATGCTTACGAAGCGGCTGAATTAACGAACAACCCATACCTGATCACCGAAGATGGTTTGCAAAGAGGTGAAGAACTGTATAATATTTATTGTGGTATTTGTCACGGTGAAAAAGGTGATGGTAATGGATGGTTGGTTGACGAGAAAAACCGAAATGTAAAGTACCTAGCTCAACCGACTAGCTATTTAACAGATGATTTGGTAAATGCCAAGAACGGAAGATATATGCATGCTATCATGCACGGAAAAGGTGTGATGGGGCATTATCGTGATAAGTTGTCTTACGAAGAAAGATGGCAAGTCATCCACTGGATCCGAGCGCTTCAAGCGAAGGACAAAAAATTGGCCTATGACCAGTATGAAAATACGTTGAACGCTTGGGCGACTCCTTCTGCGGATGTCATTTCTGAGGTATCACAAAAAGATAATATCTACAAACACTTCAAAGCCAATGTAAAGGCGGCCGGTGACAAAGAAATCGACTTCCGATTAAACGAGGTTTATTTCGATACGGGTTCTGCTAACTTGAAAGCGAAGTCTAAAGTGGAATTGAACAAGCTGGTTTACTTACTTGGATTGGAAAAATATCAAGATGTCCGCTTGAAACTTAAAGGACATACTGATGCGGATGGTGACGATGAAGCCAATATGGCCTTATCTGATGCAAGAGCCAATTCAGTGAAGTCTTATTTGATGGCAAAAGGAATTACATCAAATAGACTAGAAGCGGTAGGTTTTGGAGAAACAATGCCAGTAGCTGGTAATATTACTGAAACAGACAAAGCTTTGAATCGCCGGACTGAGTTCGCGATTATCAAATAAAACGAAATATCATTAGCCAACAGCTAGATAAATTACTGCCATGAGCGGAAAAGTAACAGAAAAGTTCGAGTTTTTAGGAAAGGAGAAAATCTTCTTTATCGCCTTGATGGCGGTCGGCCTGATTTCAATTGCGCTGACTATCTTCAATGGGGGAGAGCATGCAAATACCCGACTATGGTCAAACATATTGCACAACTCTACCTTCTTCATGGGTTTGGCCTTCGCCTCCATGTTTTTCCTAGCCGCTAATACATTAGCTTATTCAGGATGGTACGTCATCTGGAAGCGGATTTTGGAAGCGAATGCACAGTTCATGATTGTAGGTGTCGCCCTTGTCGGAATTATCCTTTTAGGATTGTTCTTGGATTGGCATCACTTGTATCACTGGGCATTCCCCGGAATTACCGATCCTGCCGAGGGACATTATGATGAAATCATCGCCGGAAAAGCTCCATTCTTAAACAAAGGATGGTTTGCTGTCGCAACGATCGGTTTCGGCGGATTCTGGTATTTGTTAGCGAGATTGTATCGCAACACTTCCTTAGCGGAAGATAAAAACGGTACTGATGAACACAAGCATTACAAGCGCCTGAAAGTCATTTCAGGAGTATTCTTACCAGTTGCCGGTTTTACAAGTGCCGCCGCTATCTGGTTGTGGATCATGTCAATTGATGCTCACTGGTATAGTACGCTTTTCGCTTGGTATTGTACGGCAAGTTGGGTCGTTTCCGCTTTGGCATTTTCAGTATTGCTTATGATTTATCTCCAATCTCGGGGATATATGAAAGCAATTACTCAGGAGCACTTACACGATTTAGGTAAGTACCTATTCGGTATTTCCATCTTTTGGACATACTTGTTCTTTAGCCAATTCATGTTGATTTGGTATGCGAATGTAGGTGAAGAAACAGTTTACTTCGACCTTCGATTGAACGAATATGCACCAATGTTCTTCTTGAACTTATTTTTGAATTTCCTCCTACCGCTTTTGATTTTGATGAGAAACGATACAAAGCGTAAATACGGTACGCTTTCCTTTATCGCGATTCTTATCATTTTCATGCACTGGGTGGATTTCTTTATCATGATAAAGCCGGGTGTCCTACACACCGAGCACGAATACCATCATGTATTCGACCATAAAGACGCAACCGGTCACCACGAACATGGCGATACCAAACACTTGGACGGACATGAACATGGTGATGAACATGGAGTAGTCGAAGCTTCTGCCGGTCATGGCCATGAAAGTGCATTCACTCCAGGGTTTACGATGCCCGGGTTTTTAGAAATCGGTACTTTCTTAGGTTTCTTCGGCTTGTTCTTGTTCATCGTTTTCTGGAATCTTTCGAGGGCTTCATTGTTACCACCGAACGATCCATATCTAGGAGAAACATTACATCACCATGTAGGTTATGGTGGTGGAAAAATGTTCGATGACGATGGACATGGACACCATTAATTTATTTTGAATTGTTCTAAATAAGAAAAGTCCGAAAACAGAAATTCAAAACCATAGTTTGGTTATTAACTTTGGAAGGTAGGACGACTTAAAATTATATAGTAATGACAATCTTAATCGGAATTCTAATCCTGATCATTCTAGGGGTCATCATTGTCCAAGTGGGCAAGATTAATGAATTGGCCGCCAAATTAAGGGGTGAGAAAAAGGCAAGAAGGGACAACAACGAATCCAATGCTCGTTTGATGTTGGTTTTCATGGTTCTTTTCTTGGTATTCTGTGTAGGTAGTGCTTGGTACTACAAAAACATGATGTTGGGTTACGGCCCTCACGAATCCGCTTCCTTGCATGGTGTAGAACTTGATTACTTGTTCAACGTTACCTTGTTCTTTACCGGAATCGTATTTGTCGCCACTCAGATATTGTTGTTCTGGTTCGCATTTAGATATAGAGAACAAGAGGGTAGAAAGGCGCTTTATATGCCACATGACAATAAATTGGAGTTAATCTGGACAGGAATTCCTGCTATAGTCATGAGTATTTTGGTAGTCTACGGACTTGCTGCTTGGAACGATACCATGGCAGATGTCGATACGAAAGAACTGGTTACCGGCTTCGTCAATGCAGAAACCATTGGAAAAGATTCGACTTACATCGAAGTTGAGGCAACCGGAATGCAGTTCCTTTGGGTACTTCGACACCCGGGGCGTGACGGAAAATTAGGAGAAAGAGATTATACACTAATCAACTCTGCGAATCCTGTAGGTCAGGTTTGGACCGATCCAAAAAATATCGATGATTTCCATATGGATGAATTGATTCTTCCTGTTGGACAAAAGGTTAGGGTTAGGATTACTTCTCGTGATGTGTTGCATAACTTCGATTTACCACACTTCCGTGTGAAAATGGATGCTGTTCCCGGATTCCCAACTTATTTCGTATTCACTCCGACATTAACTACTGAACAGTATCGTGAAAATCTTAGTAGGTACCCTGAGTGGAATGTACCTGCCGATCCGGAAGATCCGACCGGTCCAAAGAGATGGGAAACTTTCGAATATGAATTGGCCTGTGCAGAGTTGTGCGGAAAGAGTCATTACTCGATGAAAAAAATAGTAAAGATTGTTTCTCCTGAAGAATACAATGAATGGTTGGCTTCGATGGAGCATACCTCCCAATATTTACGCGAGGTTAGAAATAAAGTAGGTGATCCGTTCCTAGGACGTAAACTCCTGATCGAAAAGAATATCGCCGATTACGAAAAGGCAAAAGAAGAGGCTGAGAAAACAGCTCCGGAACCAGCCCCTGCTCCAGAAGGAGAACCTGCGAATCCGGGAGATGAAACTGATACAGAGGAAACCGAAGTGGAAGTAGAATCAGAAGAAGGTTCTACAGAAACAAATGAATCCTCTGACTCGCAATAATATTTAATTAAGCAAAGAATCAAAGTTCCTATTTTGGAACCTAAGTATAAATTTTAAGGAAGATGGCTACTTCACACGAACATGATGAACTATTGGTCCAAGAAGACCAGTTTTATCACGAGTATTGGGGCGATGGATTCCATGAACACCACCATGGAGACAAGTACCAATCCAATTTCATCACTCACTATTTGTTTAGCCAAGATCATAAAATGATCGCTAAACAATTCCTCATCACAGGTATGTTTTGGGGTATCATTGGTGGATTGATGTCCTTGGTATTCCGTTTGCAACTCGGTTTCCCGGAAGAAAATATGGCTTGGTTAAAGCCGATTTTGGGTAAATGGATTACTGTGAATGATGGAATAGGTTCTTTAGATCCGGATTTCTACTATGCACTGGTAACCATGCATGGTACGATACTAGTCTTCTTCGTATTGACAGCGGGTCTTTCAGGTACATTTAGTAACCTGCTTATTCCACTTCAATTGGGGGCTAGAGATATGGCGTCCCCATTGTTGAACATGCTTTCTTACTGGTTCTTCTTCCTAGCCGGTGCCATTATGTTCGCATCTTTGTTCTTGAATACGGGACCATTCGCCGGTGGTTGGACAGCATATCCACCATTGAGTGCGGTACCCGAAGCCATGTCAGGTTCAAAGGCGGGTATGACACTATGGGCGGTTAGTCTCGTCTTCTTCGTCGTATCGGTACTCTTGGGTGGTATCAATTATATCACGACAGTTCTGAACTTGAGGACAAAAGGAATGAGCCTTTGGAGAATGCCATTGACTATTTGGGCGTTCTTCGTTACAGCCATCTTAGGTTTATTGTCCTTCCCTGTATTGGTATCCGCTATCTTATTAGTCGTATTTGACCGTAGTTTAGGTACGAGTTTCTTCTTGAACGAAATTTACATTGGTGGCCAAGCTATGGAACAAGTCGGAGGTAGTCCGATATTGTATCAGCACCTATTCTGGTTCCTAGGACACCCGGAAGTATATATCATTATCCTTCCAGCGATGGGACTTGTTTCGGAAGTACTCTCTGTAAATTCACGGAAACCGATCTTCGGTTACCAAGCGATGGTACTTTCTATCCTAGCGATTGCATTTTTATCATTTATCGTTTGGGCACACCACATGTTTATGGCAGGTGTAAACCCATTCATTTCGAATATCTTCGTAATATTCACATTGATTATCGCAGTACCGTCAGCTGTAAAAGTATTTAACTGGATCGCTACCTTATACGGTGGTAATATCAGATTTACTTCAGCCATGCTTTTCGCCATCGGTTTTGTTTCTATGTTTATCTCCGGTGGTTTGACCGGTATCTTCCTAGGAAACTCCGCGATTGATATACCTATGCACGATACTTATTTCGTTGTCGCTCACTTCCACATTGTGATGGGGGTCGCAGCCTTCTTCGGAATGTTTGCTGGGATTTATCATTGGTTCCCGAAAATGTATGGGCGGTTTATGAACGATACATTAGGCAAGGTTCACTTCTGGGGGACATTTGTAGGTGCTTACATGGTATTCTGGCCAATGCACTATATGGGAATGGCCGGTGTGCCTCGTCGTTATTATGACTTCACCACATTCGACTTCTCGTCTTATTTCGTTGATACCAACAAGTTTATTACAATTGCTGCAATCATCACTTTCGGATTCCAATTGATATTCGTGGTTAACTTCTTCTACAGTATTTTCTTCGGAAAGAAAATGACGGACAAAAACCCATGGAAATCCACTACACTTGATTGGACGACACCAATCAAAGGTATTCACGGAAACTGGCCTCACGCTATTCCTGAGGTTCACAGGTGGGCATATGATTATGGTAAGGACGGAAAGGATTTCATCCCACAGACCGAACCAATGACAGAAGAAGAAAAGGCAGAAGCTCATCATTAACTAGGTAATGTCTAAAACTAGCACATATCAGCAGGCAAGAAACGCCTTCGCTTCAGCCATCAGCGACTATAAGCAATTGGTGAAATTCCGATTGAACTTAATGGTCGTGATGTCTGCTGTATTGGCTTTTCTAATTGCAGCGGCCTTCAATGGAACCGGTATTTCTTGGGTAGCAGTTTCGTGCATCGCCCTAGGAGGTTTCATGGTGACCGGTGCGGCAAATGCCTTGAATCAAGTCCTAGAAAAAGACTTCGATCGCTTGATGAAACGAACCGCCGATCGACCGCTTGCAACAGGTCGAATGACCATTTCACATGCTGTGTTAGTTGCCGGGTTCATGGCCTTGATCGGAATTACCGTTTTGTCGTTGTTTAATCCATTAACCGGATTACTTAGTGCGGCATCTTTAATCATTTATTCCTTCATTTATACACCCATGAAAAGGGTAGGGCCGATTTCAGTTTGGATTGGAGCAATTCCGGGAGCATTACCTACACTTATTGGATGAGCTGCGAT
>JAHDCE010000266.1 GCA_020630045.1 Saprospiraceae bacterium
AAGTATAAAGTAAAAAGAACATAAGTCAAATCGCAAAGTTATTATTTGACTGTTGTTAAATACAATTTACTTGGGAACACAACCGCTAATTTCTAATTTTGTAAGCACAATCAATCCTTTTATGTTGAAAAAATCACTTTTACTTCTCATCAGCGGGTTTTTGATGATGACACCTTTCCTCATCGAAGCCCAAACAGAATCCGACAATGATGAAAACTTGGATTTGATTCAATTTTCAGGTGTTGTACTGGATGGTGCAGGCAAAGAACTCGAACCCATTCCTTTTGTCGCTGTCGCATTGGACGGGACCAGTCGCGGGACTTATACCGATTGGAAAGGATTCTTCTCTATCGTTGTAGAAAAAGGGGACAAGGTGGTTTTTTCCGCCCTAGGATATGAAACAGTGGAATTTATTATTCCTGATACTTTGGAAGACTCTCGTTATTCCTTGGTACAGCTCATGACATCCGATCCGATCAACCTTCCGGAAACCGTTGTTTTCCCTTGGCCAAGTCGAGAACATTTCAAGCTAGAGTTCTTAGCAATGGATGTGTCAGATCAACTTAAATCAAATGCGGAAGAAAACTTAGCGGAAGAGGCCTTGGCGTCTATGGTAAAAGTGGTTCCAATGGACGGAAATGAAAACAGTGATTATTACTTGAGGCAACAAGCTAGAAGTTATTACTACAATGGTCAGACTCCACCGATGAATATCTTCAATCCAATGGCTTGGCGAGATTTTTTCAAAGCTTGGAAAAACGGGGATTTCAAAAGGGATAGAGACGAATAGGACTCAATTTAGAACAAAATCACCCCGTTACCATTCCGTAATTTGCTCAAACAATTCGTCAAACGGCAGGGGTTGTGTGAATTGGCGATCGTTGTAAGGTGTCACCAAAAATTTGAGGTGCAGGGGTTGGTTATCCCGAAATCGAAGCTCGATATTGATATTGCCGTAACGTTGATCGGATTTCCCATTGATTTGTGGCAAATGGATAGATGGCTTTAAATAATGGCGTTGAATCGTTTCCTTCCAACATCTTTTCTCAAATACTTTAACATCGGACAAATAAGGCACATACTCCTTTTTCATCGCGATATTTTTCAAATGTTCGAATAAATAAATCATTTCGCGACAAGCGTAATCCTTGTCTTGAAAATGAATGACGAATCCTTTGGCGGAAGCCATATCCATAAAATCGATACACAAATCAGCCTTGTCGCAATCCGAACACCAGCCCGAGTAGGATTCTCTGATCCAATCGAGCATTTTGCGTTTGGGTAAAGAGTCCGACCACTTCACATAACCTTCCATTTCTTCCGCTGTTCGAACCAACGGTTCGTGCGAAAGTAGTTGCGGATGATGACAAGGCTTGTCATTGCCGCTAAATGGCCATATTTTATTCCAAAAAGACAAAGATTATTGTGGATATTCCGATTTTACTAACGTCTAAACCTTTGTATTGTTGAGAAAGGCATGAACCTTTATCGCTCCTTGGACAATCAATAACTGTCCGAACAAATAAAAACACATGATTAAAACCCTTGCCCAAGTACGAGATTCCGGCAAAACAAATTTATTAATGCCAATGAATGTATCGGATACGACGAAGGCCAACACACCTAGCAATAACAAGCTGTAATTTTTGGAAGGAACCCTTCCTTTCAGATTGATACAAGTCAAAGCCATCGAAACGATAACCGCACTATAAATAACCACAGGAATTTTCATGCCAGGGTCTTCCGCCTCAATACCGGGAAGCAACATCCATGAATTTCCGATAAGGAAAGCCAAGAAAAATAAAATCCACCAAGGCGCCTTTTTCAAATAGTGGTTTCCGTTCGACGGAATTTTGAAAAAAGAAATCGCATAACACAAATGTGTGATTAAAAACGACCCCAATCCGAATAAAAAGAACAAGGCGATTTGAGGGGGATTTTCAACAAACATCAAAAATGTATCTCCTAGGAATGAAAAAATAAGCGCCGCAATCATCCACTTGCGAAAAGTAGTGGTAGGAGCAGGTGTATTTTGCAAAAAAAACACCAACAAAACGGGCATCAACAACGGTTTGGTCGCAAATATGACCGGAACCAAATTCAACAATTCACCAAAAATGATATTGATTCCACATAAAATGATGTACAGATAATAAAATGTCTTTTTCATGCACCCTTTTCAAATATGACAAAAAGTAAACATTCACCACCGGATTTTCTAATGATTAGTGGCGAAATTTGGGGCTCAAATCAATCAAAAATATGAAACGTATTCTTTTTATATTCATCTCCGCCCTGTTTTTTATACAGTGTACAACTTCAACATCTAATCCTGACGAGCCATTTTTGGACAATCAACACCGAAAAGGAGGAGCATTGCCGATTATTGGCAAATTCGATCCGGAAACAAAAACACTGGATGAAAACCATGTCATCCCCGCATTTTCATTCATGAATCAGGATAGCCAAATCGTCAACCCTGAAACGTTCTCCGGGAAAGTATATGTAGCGGATTTCTTCTTCATTCATTGTCCTACCATTTGTCCGAAAGTCAAGGCGAATATGAAGCGGATTCATGACAAATTCCTAAAGGACGACCGCGTCGTTCTTTTGTCCCATTCGGTAGACACTTATCATGATACCATTCCCGCACTGAAGGCCTATTCGGAAAAATTGGAAGTACAATCAGGTAAGTGGCATTTTGTTACCGGAAAAAAAGCTGAAATTTATCAAATGGCGGACGAGTACAACAGTTTCGCCAAGGAAGACCCCGACGCTCCCGGCGGCTTCGACCATAGCGGATACATCGTCCTTGTAGACAAGAACAAACACATTCGAGCAGTGGCGAGAGGAACCGACAATGAAGCCGTAGACCGCTTCATGGGCGACATTACCAAGCTTTTGGCAGAAAAATAACCCCAAAGCAACACGAACTTCATCCAATAATCGTATTTATAGGATATGAAACACATCAACATTATACCAATACTGATCCTTGCATTGATTTTCCCCCTTTCGGGGAATGCCCAAACAACGGTAGGCGTCGTCACCAATACACCGGAAGCGGTGGATGGTTATACACTGGTCACTCCGATGGCGATCGGCACCACATTCCTCATCAACAATTGTGGAGAAGTCGTCAATAGTTGGGAAAGCGATTTTCGCCCGGGACTCGCTTCTTACTTGCTTGAAGACGGTTCTTTGATAAGGACGGCCCAATTCGGAACCGGCTTATTCACATCAGGAGGGAACGGAGGACGGATAGAACACTTCGATTGGGAAGGTAATCTGATTTGGGAGTTCGATTACAGTAACACTCAGGTCAGGCAACACCACGACATTGAAGTTCTGCCCAATGGCAATGTCCTTGTATTGGCGTGGGAATTAATCACACCAGACGAAGCCTTGGCAGCAGGCAGAAATCCGACTTTTATCGGAGATGAGTTATGGCCTGATCATGTCGTAGAAGTGGATCCGACCATTACCTCCGGCAACCCGATTGTTTGGGAATGGCACTCTTGGGATCATCTTGTTCAAGACTATGACCCTACCAAGCCGAATTATGGAGTGGTATCCGACCACCCTGAACTCATCAACCTCAATTATATAGAAGGTAGTCCTATCAATGCCGATTGGATGCATTGCAATGGCATCGATTACAATCCCGAATTGGATCAAATCGTCATCAGTTCTAGGAATTTCAATGAATTCTGGGTTATCGACCACAGTACGACCACTGAAGAAGCCGCTTCACATTCAGGTGGCAACTCGGGTAAAGGGGGCGATATCTTATACCGATGGGGCAATCCTTACGCATACGGCAGAGGCACATTGGATGACAAAAAACTGTTTAGTCAACATGACGCCAATTGGATTAAACCCGGTTATCCCGGAGAGGGTGGTATCATGGTGTTCAACAATGGCCCTGACCGGATGTACTCTACCGTGGAAGTGGTGCGCCCTCCCATTGTAGATAATGAGTATGAGATAGAAGGAAACAAACCTTATGGACCAGAAGAATCCGAATGGATTTACGAAGCCCCGGATCCCTTTGACTTTTATTCAAAAAACATATCCGGTGCCAATCGTTTGCCCAATGGCAACACACTGATTTGTGAGGGAGCGTTAGGCAAATTATTCGAGGTGGATTTAGCGGGTAATATTGTATGGGAATACATCAATCCCCTAGGAAATTCGGGACCATCCCAGCAAGGCTTCCCTCCTTCCGGAAATAATGTTTTCAAAGCAAATAAGTACCTGCCTGACTTTTCTGGTTTTGATGGGAAAGACTTGACTCCCGGAAGCGTAATTGAAACGGGAACTCCCTTTTGGAACTGTGAGTTGTACAATGCGACATCCATCGCTGAAACAGAAGCCGATCATGGTGTTCACTTGATTATGAATCCTGTCGTTGACCAGTTGATTATCGAAAATCAATGGGATATGGAATTGCAAGGAAGCCTTTGGACTTTAACCGGAAAACAAATCATGGAGCTTGACATCCCTTCCGGGAAAAACGCTTCCCCTATCGGGAATATACCCAATGGGGTTTATTTCCTACAATTTTCCAATAGAGACGGATCGGTCCAAGGGACATTGAAGTTGGTGGTTAGGAGATGAGTGGTGTGGTGGCATCCAGATTAATGAAAAATAAATGAACAAAAAGAATAGCGTATTTATCGCAACAAGTTTAGACGGATATATCGCTGATAAAAATGGTGGAGTTGATTGGTTACATTCCATTCCAAATCCTGATCAAGACGATATGGGATATATCGAATATATCAATGGGATTGACGCACTTGTCATGGGACGAACAACATTCGAAACTGTAATTGGATTTGATGTCCCTTGGCCATATAACAAACCTGTTTTTGTATTAAGCAATAAGCTGAAAGAAATACCGGAATCACATAAGGGCAAAGCTTTTTTAGTCAAAGGAACCCTAATAGAAATTTTGGAGCTAATTAACGAAAAAGGACATGAGAGATTATACATTGATGGAGGAACGACAATCAGGAATTTTTTAAAAGCAGACTTGATTGATGAAATGATACTGACAACGATCCCAATTTTATTAGGTGGTGGTTCTTCACTGTTCGGAGAATTGCCAAACGAACTGAAGTTTGAGCTGATTGGAACAAAAACATTTCTAAATCAAATATCACAGAGACATTATAGACGAAAAAAATAAAACACGAAATGTCGCAGATGATTATGGAATCATAGCACCCTTTAGGGTGTTACGCTTCATATACCAACCCAAATATCCAATCCAAGAACACAAATGGATTGAAAACGTGAATCAACCTATTTAGATGTTACTAGAATTAGCAATTGGAGATGCTTATGGAGCCGGATTTGAGTATGTAGATGCTCAAATCATATATCAAAAAAACAACCTTGAATATATTCAACATCCGACGCACCTTCAAACCTTACCGGGGATGTATACCGATGATACGCAAATGAGTCTTGCGATAGCGGAATTATTACTGGATGAATCTCCTTGGATTCCCGAAAAAATCGCAGATAAATTCGTAGAAGTATTCAAACGCGATGAGCGTGAAGGATATGCCGGTGGATTTTTTCATTTTTTAAAAAGTGTGGAAAACGGACAAGAGTTCTTAGATAAAATTAAACCCACGAGTGATAAAAGTGGAGCGGCGATGAGATCCCCTGTATTGGGTTTATTGGAATCGGTTGATGAAATACTCGAAAAAGCCGAGATTCAAGCATCAATAACACACAATACAAAAGATGGAATTAATGCTTCAAAAGCAGCAGCCTTAATACCATATTACTTTCTACGAGAAAATGGCAAGAAGAAAGGATTGCCGAAATTCATAAAATCAAAAGTCAAGGGTGATTGGCTAAACCCATGGAAAGGCAAAGTGAGGTCAAAGGGCTGGATGAGCGTAAGGGCGGCGATTACTGCAATAGTAGAAACGGACGCCTTGTCGGATTTATTAAAAAAGTGTGTATCATATACTGGAGATGTCGATACCGTTGCCGCAATTGCCTTAGCCGGAGCAAGCGTATCAAAGGAGTTTGAAAAAAATATTCCTACTTGGTTGTTTACTGAATTGGAGAGTGGAGCCTATGGAAGGTTTTACCTAGAACAACTAGACAAGAGGTTAAATGAAAAATTTCGCTAGCCAAGTGCACGTCAATTCTGGTAAAGGATGTTTTCCTTTAATGCCTCCAATATCACGTTAGTCTTGAATTTTGCAGTGAATCTCCTTCTTTATTTTAAGTAC
>JAHDCE010000267.1:0-2029 GCA_020630045.1 Saprospiraceae bacterium
ATTATTCGATTACTTTTGGCCAGGTACTTACAAATTGAACACCCTTGATATCGTAAAACCTAAACGAAAGCCGCCGTCCAACCAACTGGATCGGGTATAAGGAATGTAATCAGTTTCCATGATTCCTTCGGAATTGGTGAAGTTGAGCTGGAAAATATGACCACCTGTCTCGATCTCTAACCCAACTCCCACCGAGGGATAAAAATTGTTGTCCCTCGTCCGGATATCTGAAAAAGGTATGGTTGACTCCGCGATAATTCCAAAGACTTTGGACAATTGCAACCTAGCTCCGGTTCCTATGCTAAAAATACCATTTTGATCACCGAATGGTACTAGGTTCCGATGTACATATCCGGGAATGATTTCCAAGGAAAAACGCTCTCCGAATTTTCTTGCGAATATGAGTTGTGCAGAGTACGCGAATCGATGTTTGAATTCGGGAAAAGAAGCGATGGCTTCCGGATTGTCCAGTTTTTTTTGGGTAGACATGGTTGCCAGCCCAACGAATGCCATGGTGATTGGCATTCCTTTTTCTTTTTGCTTGAGAAAACGATACTTAATGAGACCATTCATATTTCGGCGTAATTCACCGCTACTTTTTGTACGTAATAGTCCGATGGTGATATCGTTGGTCAAACCGTATTCGACCCCGATCATGACATCGGCCGCATCTTCAAGGCCGAAAAAGGTTTCCCACCCTCCGTTCGGTCCGACCAAGTCGCCGAAACGGTGTCCGATTCGTACATCCAGCGTCCTTTTTTCCAGTGTTTCGGTCGTGTGGACATTAATCAATCGAGTGGATTTGAATGTTTGGTAGATAAACACATCTCCATCATCTTCATCCTGGGCATTTCCCGTAAGGGGAAGAATAAATAACGCTACAAATAATAGCGGATATATTTTATTTAGCATAAGCATCGTCTTTCCGGAAAATCGTACAAATTAGAAATGGGATTTAATTTTCGGGATAACCGTCGTTGATCCAGCATTGAATCAATTCGATTTGTTCGTCGGTCAAATCCATGGGGCCGTCAGTGGCATAATCCGGTGGCATTCCCATTTCGGGATCTTCTCGCACATCAATCACTCTGGATTTGAATTTCCCATCATTAATTATCCCTTGTAAACCGGCATAGGAATCGTAATTGCCAGGAGCATTACTTCCATCATGGCACCCCACATAACCACAACTCGATGCGATAATCGGAGCGATTTGATTGTCATAAGTGACCATCTGTGTTTCGCAGAATGTCGGTACGTATGGAGGGGGGAGTTCATCACTACTACATGCAGTGAAAACAAGTGTGACTCCTAGGAGTATTGCAAGTGTTCTGAATTTCATTCCACCGATTTTTTGTGAAATGTAGTCATTTTTTGGGATTCGACAACCTGACTACATGTATTCATATCTTTTTGTCGGCATTCGTACTTATACTCGAAACCTTTGCACACTCTATTTTTTCCATCCTTTGGGAACACACATCTACCCCAAATGGCTTATACAAGCGATGGCTTCCGATTTTTATCAGAAGCCATCACTTTTTTATCCGAAAAACATACTATTCAGGTTCATCGGTCCCGTTCTTTTTCTTTACTGACTTAGTTTCATTTTCCTCCAAAGGGTTTTCCGTAAAAACCAGCCCCTCTTTGTCAGCATCCACATGAATGGTGTCGCCCGGGCCAAATGCTCCGGAAAGGATTTGCTTGGACAGTTCGTTGACGAGTTCTTTTTGCAAAACCCGTTTCATCGGTCTGGCTCCAAATTGAGGATCGTAACCTAAATCCGCTAAGAAGTCTTTTGCCTTTTCGGTCAGTTCGATTTGGATTTCTTGCTTGCCTAACATCTTTTTGACCTTTCGCATCAATAGTACTAGGATTTGCTTGATTTCATCCTTGGTCAATGGCATGAACATGATTTTCTCATCAATCCGATTGAGAAATTCCGGCCGCAATTCATCCTTAAGGTTATTGAAAACTTCCTCCTTGGTCGCATCAATGATTTCTTGGTGGTGTTTTTCTTCCATTTCCG
>JAHDCE010000267.1:2129-6247 GCA_020630045.1 Saprospiraceae bacterium
ACTTCCTCCTTGGTCGCATCAATGATTTCTTGGTGGTGTTTTTCTTCCATTTCCGCCAAATCTTCGAAATTATCAAGGATAATATCCGCTCCCATATTGGAAGTCATGATGATAATGGTATTCTTAAAGTCGGCGACTCTCCCTCGATTGTCCGTCAAGCGTCCATCATCTAGGACTTGAAGTAAGATATTGAATGTATCCGGATGGGCTTTTTCGATTTCATCCAATAAGACAATGGAATAAGGTCTTCTTCGAACTGCTTCGGTCAATTGTCCACCTTCATCATAACCGACATAACCGGGAGGAGCTCCAACCAAGCGACTCACTGAATGTCGTTCTTGGTATTCGCTCATATCAATCCTAGTGATGGCGTCTTCATCGTTAAACAGTACTTCGGCTAGGGCTTTCGCCAATTCCGTTTTTCCGACACCAGTAGGCCCTAGGAAAATGAATGAACCAATCGGACGGTTTCCGTCTTGAAGACCGGCTCGGCTTCTACGGACAGCATCAGAAACAGCTCCGACGGCTTCTAATTGCCCGATGAGTCTTTTGCCTAATTCCCCTTCCAAGCGAAGTAGTTTTTCTTTTTCGCTTTGTAGCATTTTGGCTACGGGAATTCCGGTCCAACGAGCGACGACTTCCGCGATGTCATTGGCCGTTACCTCTTCATTAGTAAACCTTTTTTCACTAGGCAGTTTGTGGAGTTTTTCTTCTGCTACTTGGAGGATGGCTTCTTGTTCTTTGATTTTTCCGTATCGGATTTCCGCTACTTTTTCAAAGTCACTCTTCCGTTCAGCCTGAACAGCTTCTTGTTCGTATTCTTCTATTTTCTCCTTGGCGTTTTGGATCGCTTCAACCACTTCTTTCTCGTTTTTCCAACGGGCGGTCAGCTCGTCCAAATCGGTATTAAGGTTGGCAATTTGTTCATTGAGCGCCTTGAGTTTCTTTCCTTGGCTTTTTTCCCTTTTGATAAACTCTCGCTCAATTTCCAATTGGCGAATTTTACGACTCAATTCATCAATCTCGTCCGGAACGGAATCCAATTCGAGACGTAATTTGGCGGCAGCCTCATCAATTAAGTCAATCGCTTTATCCGGTAAATGTCGATCTGAAATATAACGATCCGATAATTCGGCAGCAGCGACGAGCGCTTCATCCAACAATTCGATTTTGTGGTAAACCTCATACCGTTCTTGAAGACCGCGAAGAATTGAAATAGTGTCTTCCACACTTGGTTCTTCCACCAGTACGGTTTGGAAGCGACGGACAAGCGCTTTATCTTTTTCAAAATATTTTTGGTACTCATCCAAAGTCGTGGCACCGATGGTTCTCAGTTCACCCCTAGCCAATGCGGGTTTCAAGATATTTGCGGCATCCATTGCACCACCACCTCCTCCGGCACCAATGAACAGGATGATTTGCCCATCGGAGGAAGAGACCTCTTTGATGACCGCTTTGAGCCTTTCTTCGAATTCTCCCTTGTATTTTGCACCGGCAATCAATGCCGCCATATCCAAGGTGATAATTTGTTTGCTTTTGAGATTTTCTGGTACATCTTGATTGACAATCCGCCAAGCGATACCTTCTACAATGGCGGTTTTACCTACTCCCGCTTCTCCAATGACGATGGGATTGTTCTTTTTTCTCCTAGAAAGAATATGTAAAATCCTTCTGATCTCTTCATCCCTTCCGATAATAGGGTCCAACTTTCCATCTGCTGCCCTTTGCGTCAGATTGATTCCGTATTTTTTAAGGGCGTTGTATTGGTCTTCGGCGCTTTGGCTGTCTACCTTACGACCTTTACGCAGTTCTTTAATCGCTGCTTCTATCGCCTTTTTAGTCGCCCCCAATCCTTTTAGGGATTTTGCCAATTCATCCCTCCCTTGAACCATAGCAAGGAGAATCATTTCAACTGAAATGTAGCTGTCACCCCAATCTTTCATTAGGGTTTTGGCCTTTGCCATGACCTTATTGGCATCATTGCTCAAAAACTGCTTGCTGTCACCGGTTACTTTGGGGGTCAGGGCGACAATACGGTCAATTTCTCCTTGGAGAGAAACCATATTCACTCCTGCCTTTTGAAACAAGAATGCGGTTACATGTTCATCTATTTCCAAGATTCCTTTAAGAACGTGAGCGGTATCAACCACTTGCTGTTTGTTACCGGCAGCAATGGCTTGTCCTCGTTTGATGGCATCTTGGGCTTTTGTCGTAAAGTTGTCTAACGTCATTTTTTTATCATTTGGAAGTAACGTGCGGAAGTTCTCCAATGCGTATATGAAGAACCGCCCTAAGGTAATGGATTTTAAGTACCCGGCCATAAATAATCAAGGAATATGCTTTTCGGGTATTTTTGTCCAGATACTTAAAATAAGTCCACTCAAAGAAAATATCAAAACATTCGCCAATCCAATACTTGTGATGTTTTGTCAGGAAAAGTCGGGTTTAAAAGTCAACATGACCGCCTGATTCTTGTTTAGACTGACAAAAAGTATGTAAGCCAAAAAGGTTTTGCGAAAATTCGCTAGATATTATATATTGTCCTATCTTCACCCGAAGCAGATACCTCCAATTGGAAAAATATGCATCCGATTCAAAAGTTTATCATTAAATCTTTGATGAATCTCATATTAGGGATTCAAGCATTCTTATTCAAGAATCGTCGTTTGAACTTCATTGGATATGGGTTGAATCGCCAGTTCGCTCGAATTATGATTCGCAACAAAGGTGTCCGACAAGCAAATCCCTTGGATGAATTAGGTCGAAATTGGCAAAAAGGATTCCCTGCTAAAAAACATGTTCCGATTACTCATATGGATGAAAACACGGTCTATGGAGAAATCCATACTCATTGTCCTTTACGGGGAACAGGAGGCGTGAACGCTTGCTACAAAATGATGAGTTATGATCGTGAAATCGTAGGACAGGCCGGAGGTGAGTTTATCGTCTTAGAGTCCCAAGCAACCCTTGGTGTAACTGTTTGTAAAATCGCCATGCGATTCAAAGGGCAACCTACCGATGGCTTGGTGCCCGCACATAAAAAAATTGATTAGTCATTATATTAAACATTGATTATGTCCGCTAAATTCCCTCACTTACTTAAGCCCTTGGATTTGGGTTTCACCACACTTAAGAATCGAGTATTAATGGGATCGATGCACACCGGTCTTGAAGAAATACCCGGTGGTTTTGATCGGCTAGCTGCCTTCTATGCCGAACGTGCCAAGGGGCAAGTCGGCCTGATGGTAACCGGTGGCGTATCGCCGAATGAAGAAGGTGTGGTATTTATGGGTGCCGCTAAATTAGATTCCGAAAAAGAGGCGGATCACCATAAAGTGATCACAAATGCGGTACATGAAGCGGGCGGAAAAATTTGTATGCAAATTTTACACACCGGTCGATATGCTTATAGCCCAAATGCCGTCGCACCGTCTGCATTACAATCACCGATTACACCGTTTCCTCCCAAGGCTTTGAGTGAAGAAGATGTTGAGCGTACTATCGCTGATTATGCCCGTTGTGCGGCATTGGCCAAGCAGGCCGGGTATGACGGTGTGGAAGTGATGGGTTCAGAAGGATATTTAATCAATCAATTCATTGTTCGTAAGACGAATAAGCGAGACGACCAGTGGGGGGGGACATTTGAAAATCGCATCAAATTTCCGATTGAAATTGTAAAAAGAGTCCGTGAAGCAGTAGGAGAAGATTTCATTATCATTTATCGCTTGTCGATGTTGGACTTGGTGGATGATGGTAGTACTTGGGAAGAGGTGGTTCACTTGGCCAAAGAAATTGAAAAAGCCGGTGCGACCATTATCAACACAGGTATAGGATGGCATGAGGCAAGAGTTCCGACCATCGCTACGATGGTTCCTCGAGGCGGTTTTAGTTGGGTGACACAGCGATTGATGGGGGAAGTGAATATTCCTTTAATCACGACTAACCGTATCAATATGCCGGATGTAGCGGATGAAATTCTAGGGGACGGACATGCGGATATGGTTTCGATGGCTCGTCCATTCTTGGCCGATCCGGATTTGGTGTTGAAGGCGATGGAGAATCGTGTAGATGAAATCAACACTTGTATTGCTTGTAATCAGGCTTGTTTGGATCATACT
>JAHDCE010000268.1 GCA_020630045.1 Saprospiraceae bacterium
TGATAGCTACGGCTATCAGGCTCCGGGTGCTCATTGATTCATGACAAAATCTTGTCCTCAATTCTTTAACTTACTTAGTTTACAATGTATTTAAAATCTGTTTGAACTTAAAGATATTTAAACTCAAACAGCTTTTTTGACAAAACTTAAGAGAACAAAAAACAAATTTGGATATTGGCGAATTGTATACTATGACTAAACATGCTGAAAATGGAACATTCTAATTCGTCCATTAATGTAGAGGCTTTACGCACTTCCTCCGAGATTTTAAGGGCGCTAGCTCATCCCCTGCGGATGAAAATCCTACATTTTATAGACCAGAACGAAAAGATTAACGTCAATAAAATATATAATACGTTAGGACTCGAGCAGTCCATCACTTCCCAACACTTAAGGATTCTTCGTAACGCCGGTTTGGTATATACCAACCGAGATAAAAAATTTATTTATTATCAAGTCAATTACGAAAAGCTGGACTCCATTGTCAAGTATATCCAAAAGTTCATGGATGAAGAAAAAGAGATCCTGAAAGATTCTTAACCAAGGATTACAACACTCTAGGAAGTTGTTTGGATTCAAATATATTAAACCCAAACAGCTTCCGATTAAATACTTCATTGAATTTATCATAAATCAAAAGGATGTGAACCTTTTTGATACCGACTAAATTGATATTTTTGCGGAATCAATTAGATACATCCTCTATTTATGAGTACAATTCATATTCACAACAGCCTTTCCGGCAAAAAAGAAGCTTTCACTCCTTTGAAAGAAGGTAAAGTGGGCATGTACGTCTGTGGCCCTACTGTTTACCAAGATGTCCACTTAGGCAATTGCCGCACATTCACCAGTTTCGATGTCATTTATCGATACTTGATGTATCAAGGTTTTAAAGTCCGTTATGTCCGAAACATTACGGATGCCGGACACTTGGTGGGTGACGTTGACACGGGAGCCGAAGACAAAATGACGAAAGCTGCTAGGCTAGAAATGTTGGAACCCATGGAAATCGCCCAAAAATACACGTTGGGTTTCCACAAAATGATGGATGTTTTCAACAATCTCCCTCCTAGCATTGAACCAAGAGCGACCGGCCACATCACCGAGCAAATCCGAATGGTCAAAGACATCCTTCACAACGGATATGGCTATGAGGTAAACGGCTCGGTATATTTCAATACCATCAAGTTCGCACAGGACAATGACGTTTACGGAAAGTTATCCGGAAAAATCATTGATGACTTATTGGCGGAAAGCCGTGACGACCTGAAAAACCAAGACGAAAAAAGACATCCGTCCGATTTTGCGATTTGGATCAAGGCCGAACCCAAACACCTACAACAGTGGGAATCTCCTTGGGGTCCCGGTTTTCCGGGATGGCACTTGGAGTGTTCTGCCATGAGTACCAAATACCTAGGAACCGAATTCGATATTCACGGAGGGGGCAATGACTTGAAGTTTCCTCACCATGAAAATGAAATCGCCCAAAACTGCGGAGCCTGTGGACAATCTCCGGCCAGATATTGGATGCATGCCAATATGTTGTTGTTGAATGGAAAGAAAATGAGTAAAAGTGCCGGCAATTCGGTGATGCCAGAAGAGTTGTTCAGTGGCAACAACGACTTTTTCTCTAAGGCTTACAGTCCTATGGTCATTCGCTTTTTCATGCTTCAAGCACATTACAAGAGTACACTTGACTTGAGCGACGACGCCCTTTTGGCCGCCGAAAAAGGATACCATAGATTAATGGAAGCCCATCAATCGCTTCAAGGACTCTCCTATTCCGGGCAAGGGAATGCATCGAAAGAAGACGAAGAAATCAATACCTTATTGAATCAGGCTTTTGCTGACATGGATGACGATTTCAATACTGCCAAGGCGCTATCCCGTCTTTTCACATTGGTCAATAAAATCAATTCGTTCAAATCCGGACATATTTCCTTGGATACGATTACTGAGACGACCTTCAACCGTTTGAAAAAAGAATTCTCCGATTTCATTTTTAATATTTTGGGATTATTGGATGAAACACAAGGAGGAGGTTCCGGAAACGGAGAAGTCGTAAACGGCCTCATGGATTTGGTCATCAACATCCGGCAACACGCCCGTTCATCGAAGGACTGGACAACTTCCGATCAAATCCGGGACAAGCTCAATGAGCTAAGTATCACCATCAAAGATGGTTCGGAGGGCTCCACTTGGAAAATAGATTAAATTTATTTCGTTTACCGGCCGCCTTACGGCGAATTGTTTCCCGTTATCGGTCGGCATTATTTTATATACAAATGGCACATACTTATATCAGCGACTTCAAAGACCATGTCGGACAAACCATCACCGCTAAGGGATGGGTTTATAACGCTCGCTTCGGCAAAGCCAACATCTTTGTTGAAATGAGGGACGGAAGCGGTTATACACAATGCGTGTTCTCCGCGGACGACTTGGACGAAGCCACATTTGAAGCCGCCAAAAAACTCACTCGCGAAAGTTCTTTCGCCATTACCGGAAAGGTCGTTCAAGATGAACGCCAAGTCGGAGGCTACGAAATTCATGCAGAACAATTGGAAGTGTATGATTACGCGGTCGATTACCCGATTAAGGTCAATGAAACCGAGCATGGCGTACGACATTTAGCGGATCGTCGTCACCTTTGGCTCCGCTCCAAACGCCAGTGGGCAATTTTGAGAATCCGAAACGAAATTATCATGGCCATCCATGATTTTTTCCAAGGACAAGGATTCGTCCAAATGGACGCCCCCATCTTCACCGGCAACGCCTGTGAAGGGACTACCGACCTTTTCGAAACCGACTTTTTCGGAGAGACGGCTTATATCTCTCAGTCGGGTCAATTGTACGGAGAGGCGATGGCCATGGCACAAGGAAAAATTTACACCTTCGGCCCTACTTTCCGTGCGGAACGTTCGGATACGCCTAGGCACTTGGCGGAGTTCTGGATGATAGAACCGGAAATGGCGTTTTTCGACAATGAAATGAATATGGACATGATTGAAAAGTTCGCGCGTCATGTCGTTTCACGTTGTTTGGAAAATCGGCAAACGGAATTGCAAATCCTAGGGCGGGATATTGAAAAACTGGAATCGGTCAAACAGGTATTCCCTAGGGTTTCCTATGATGATGCCATTGATATTTTGACCGGAAAAAAAGAAGTGAACGGCAAAAATGCCATCACCGTACAGGAAGAGGATTTGGCGGCAGCCAAATCCGGTATAGAAGAAAAGAAAAAAGATATCGCCGATCGGGAAGCTGCTATTAAGGCCGGTATGAAGAAAGGCGCTAGAAAATTCAACGAAGCTAAAATCATCGCACTAAGAAGCGAAATCGCTGAATTGGAAGAAGCTTGCCGCAATATCCCGAAATGGATAGCATCCGCTAAAAACTTCGTTCATGGCGAAGACTTCGGCAACTCGGACGAAACGGTATTGACCCGTGTATTTTCCGCCCCTGTCATGGTATACAACTGGCCGGCGAAGGTCAAGGCATTCTACATGAAGGAGGTTGACGGCGACCCGAATTATGTCAAGGGCGTCGACTTGCTCGCCCCAGACGGATACGGAGAAATCGTAGGAGGTTCGGAACGTGAAACCAGTTTGGAAGTCCTAGTGCGAAAAATTAAGGAACACGACCTTCCGATGGAGGCCTTCGAATGGTACTTGGATTTGCGTCGTTTCGGCTCAGTTCCTCATGCAGGATTCGGACTGGGTTTGGAACGTATGGTTCGCTGGGTCTGTGGCATTCATCACTTACGTGAAACGATTCCGTTCCCTAGGAGGTATGGTCGTTTGTTACCATAAGATGTTGTCACGAAATTCTTAAAAAGAAATTTTGAGAATGATATGAAGATTCCCCGAAAAGGGAATCTTTTTTTATTGCAATATCTATGGTGTTTTGACATTCCCCTACCTTTGGTAGTGATGACACTATTGTTGGACATAATATTCGCGGGTTGCGTTCTGGCACAATTCCTCATTTGGATCGGATTGTATTCTCGCCTGGCGTTTTATAAACCGTCTCCTTGCCCTGCTCAGAAGGATTTTCCGATTAGCATAATCATTTGCGGATACAATGAAGCCGATAATTTCGAGCGGAATTTACCTGCTATTTTGAATCAAAAATACCATGAATTCGAAGTCTTGGTGATAGATGACGCCTCTACAGACGGCTCGATGGTTGTATTGGAAAAGTTGAAAGCAGCATATCCTCAATTACGAATCCTACAAAAAGATTATCCGGAAGGAAAAAAATATCCTGGGAAAAAACAAGCCCTCGCTTTCGGTATCCGCGAAGCGAAATACGACCATGTTTTGTTGACCGATGCGGATTGTCTTCCTTGTTCTTCCGACTGGATACGATTGATGTCAAGAACCTTTCAATTCGGTGCATCCATAGGTCTTGGATATAGTCCCTATAAAAAAACGAAGGGATGGCTCAATCGTTTTATCCGATTCGAAACCACTTATACGGCTATTCAATATTTATCTTTCTCCCTTGCGGGAATTCCCTACATGGGTGTGGGGCGAAACTTGACATACGATCGCCGGTTGTTTTTTGCCAATCAAGGTTTCAAGAGCCATGAACACATTACTTCCGGAGATGACGATTTGTTCATCAATGAAGTGGCGACCGAAAAAAACACCGACATCATCATTGACCGTAAAGGTTGGACTGTTTCGCCGGCAAAAGAGACTTTAGGGGAATATTTTCGTCAAAAAAACAGGCACATGACGACGGGGGTCCATTACAAATGGAACATAAAATTGTTACTGGGAATTTCCGCTTTTTCACATTTCGGAGCTTATATATTCGCCTTGCCGACAATTTTATTCGGCAATTATGGAAAAGTGGCAATCATTTTGCTCTTAGTATTGTTATTAGTTAAAGGGATAGTATTTTTCATCATTTCTAAAAAATTGGATGTTCGCGATTTAGCGCTATCTTTTTTATTCTGGGATATCATCTATATTTTATATTTCATTATTTTCAGCCCGGCTTTATTAAAAGGAAACACAAACTCATGGAAGTAGAAAATAAGGGAGCCAGACAACTGTCTGAAAAAGCGCAAAAAGACTACGATATTGTCTTGCGGGCCGTCAACGACGATGACCAGCAAGCCTACTCCATATTGATGAATCGCTATCGCAATTCCATCTACCACATGATGTTGAAAATGGTCAACAATCGTGAAGATGCGGATGATTTGACCCAAGAAGCATTCGAGAAAGCCTTTAAAAAATTGCCTAGTTACGCTCCGAAATACGCTTTCAGTACTTGGTTATTCAAAATCGCGATTAACAACTGTATCGACCACATGAGAAAAAAGCGGTTGAAGTTGCTGTCGATTGACGACCCGATAGAGCATGAAGGAAGCAATAATTTCTCAAGCAACCTCAAGTCCAATACACTCGACCCTGAAGAGGCTTTCATTAGAGGCCAAAAGGTGAAGTTGATGCGTCATGTACTCAGCAAACTCAATCCGAAATATCGCTTGATGATCGAATTGAGATTTTTTGAGGAAATGAGTTATGACAGTATCGCCAACGAATTGGGCATTCCTTTAGGAACCGTAAAAGCGCAGTTGTTCCGTGCCAAGGAAATATTGTACAATCTGCTACAAGAAAACAACTCCAAGGCTTATACGGATATGACCAAGAAGAAAAAGAAATAACCCTCACTTCCACAGGACAAAACATCATGAACAAACCGACAATCCTCGCCATATCCATTTTGGTTCCGATGTTGGTTTTCACCACCTTCATATTACTGGCATATTATGGCACTTTCGCTATCATGGACAATACCACGATAGATGAAAAATGGACCGCTCAGCCCCACTCCCAATCCACTTCACGTGAGGAGCTATATACCCATTTTTTAATGCAAGATGAGCGGAAAGTATCCGCTGTCCAACTCCATATAGAAACAACTACACTCTACAAAAGCATAGACGCCCTAACAGAATTGCTCAATGATGCGAGTGGTTATGATGAACAAATCAGTCGAATATTAACCGAACAACACCTTTCCCATATAGAATCATTCGTCACACAAAGCGAATCGTCCTTGCTGGATTGTGAATTATCGGACAAAGGAGGTTATGCCGCGGCAGTTATCTTGAGTCAACTCGCTGACGGAAAGAAAGCCTCCATCATTCAAAAGTTGGAAAACTTGGCAGAACAAGTGGAATCTTGTGAAATGCGAACCTTGAATACTTGGGTG
>JAHDCE010000269.1 GCA_020630045.1 Saprospiraceae bacterium
ATTTTTCGTGATAATATCTAATATTCCCTTCTGGGAAAATATTGAAATCCGCCTCGGTTAATTCGAGGCGGATTTTTTTAATAAACTACTCCAAAACTTAAACAAATATGAAGCGTGAACTCGCCCTGTTAATATTGATTTTATTATCTAGTATTTCCTTCGCTCAAAAGAAGGACTATAAGTTGATTGATATCCCATTTTTTCAACAAGGGAATATCAAGATGAAGAAGTTTGTGGGTACTCACCCGGAAGGGTTTCTGTTTGCCTATTTTGACAATGATGATCAAGGTAAATTATTTGTCGGATTGCTCGACTTTAAAGGAAACCTAAAAAAGAAAAAAGGATTCGAATGGAAATCGAAAAACAAAAGGATAATTGAAAATTATGAAATTGTAAATGCAAATGTCATTCGTCAGTCTATTGTTCCGGAAGGAGGCGATATGAGGAATTTAATATTGAAATATGCCGTCTTAGGAAAAAATATGAATATGCTGACCGGATTTTCATATGATGAAGTGATATATCATAGTGACAGGACTCCGGTTTTAGTGAAAAAAGATGGACGGTTTCATCTGATTAAGCCCAAAAAAGAAAAAATATTAAAATCATTTCCTCAATGGATGACGATTGATTCATATGATGGAACATGGTTATCCTTTCATGGTTTGAATCCGGATAGCGGAGAATTCGAAGCCGGTTATATCGACATGAAGGGAGAGAAAGTCTTGGATGCACCTTACGGTAAATGTGGGAAATTTGATGAACGAGGATATGCTCCTTTTTATGAAGGAAAGGATGGGACTGATCCGGAGAAATTCAATTCTATTCCCATGTCGATAGACAAGTTTGGGAATGTAATTCAGTTTTCTTATCTGCCGGAAAATATGATGGGCGATGAAGTGTTCTTGAAAAAAGGAGCGAGGAACCATAGTAAAATATCAGACTTTGACCATAACATATTACTTCAGGATTTTCACGATGCGATTCCCATTAATGAGCGATATTGGTTAGTGACAAAATCCAATGAATATCAAACCTGCTTGTATGATAAAGATGGAAATGAAATCATTCCCGTAAAGGAAAATGTCATTATTCGCTATGAGCGTGATCGTGAATATTATCGGATTTATCCGGAAGGTATCATGGGACAAAGGGTACAGGTGTGGAAAGATGGGAAAATCTATGAACTCAAGGATTATCCCGGTAATCCGGAAAAGAAGGACAATGGGCCTTATGATGCTCCTTGGGAGCCTCCGATTAAAGTAAAATCTTGCGAGGCGGGTACTTATGGATTGATGCAAGAAAAACGATTTATTTCCGATACCACTTACCAACAAATAGAAAGTGAAAAGGAAGGATGTTATTTTTTTATTCAGAACAACCGATACGGTTGGATGGACAAAAAGGGCGAACCTTATTATTTACCAGATTCATTACGATGGTGGTACGGTGGTCTGAATGAAGGACATGCAATCGTAAGTCCAAAAATGTCAGTTGCTGTTTGGGATCGGGCGGAAGAAAAATTTTCATCTTGGAAATACCGTGGTATTGATGAAGTCGGCCATTTTCAAGACGGATTAGCAATTGCGACGACATATGAAAAACCCAAAGGAGGACAAGTGACCATTTATCCCCAAAACGCTTTTTGGGGGCTTCCTCGAACTAGGAGAGGATTAGTGGATACACAAGGGGATTGGGTAGTTCCTCCGATTTTTTCAGACATTACATATCCGAATCGGGGAGTGTCGGTTGTTAGGGTGGGATACAAGCCCTATGAGTTGTTAATCCTGCCACAATCCAGTAAATAAGAACTTTCTCCCAATAGAATAAGTTAATGGATTTAGGTACTTTTGCAGCCTGAAAATCAATGTTGATTTTCAGGCTGTTGATTTAAAGATAAATTATCATTAAAATGGAATTCAAGCCCGGAGAAATTGAAAAGAAGTGGAGAAAGTATTGGGAAGACAACGAAACCTACAAAGTCAATAACGAAAGCGACAAACCCAAGTATTATATCTTGGATATGTTTCCCTATCCATCCGGGTCGGGTCTTCATGTAGGACACCCCCTAGGCTACATCGCTTCGGACATTTATGCCCGTTACAAGCGAATGAAAGGCTTCAACGTTCTTCATCCGATGGGCTATGACGCCTTTGGTTTGCCGGCAGAGCAATATGCCATTACCAAGGGATTGCACCCCGCCGTTTCTACTGATGAAAATATCAACAGGTATCGTCGGCAATTGGACAACATCGGATTCAGTTTCGACTGGAGCCGTGAAGTGAAAACTTGTGATCCGAATTATTACAAGTGGACGCAATGGATATTCATCCAATTGTTCGAACACTATTACTGCGACTCCGACCAAAAGGCAAGACCCATCACCGATTTACAAAACATTTTCGCGAAAGCGGGAAGTGAAGGAGTGAATGCTTCCAACTCCAATGAAGAACCCTTTACCGCCGAGGAATGGAATGCCATGACACCCGGCCAGCAGGACAATGTATTGATGAACTATCGTTTGATGTACCGCAAGGAAATGTACGTCAACTGGTGCGAAGAGTTGGGGACGGTATTGGCAAACGACGAAATCAAAGACGGTGTTTCCGAAAGGGGAGGGCATCCCGTGGAGCGTCGCCCCATGTTGCAATGGTCGTTGAGGACGACCGCTTACGCGGAAAGATTACTCAATGATTTGGAAGATGTCGATTGGTCCGAAGCCTTGAAAACACAGCAAAGAAATTGGATCGGTCGATCCGAAGGAGCCAAGGTCTTTTTTGATTTGGCTGACCACGATGGGCAAATCGAAATATTCACGACCCGACCCGATACGATTTTTGGTGCTACCTATATGGTCTTAGCGCCTGAACACGATTTGGTAGATAAAATCACGACCGATGCCCAACGCGGCAAAATCGACGCCTATTTGCAATACGCCAAATCAAGGACGGAACGTGAGCGTCAGACCGAGGTCAAAAAGGTAACCGGTGAATTTACCGGTGCATACGCCATCAATCCCTTGACGAACACCCGCGTCCCGATTTGGATCGGGGAATATGTATTGATGGATTACGGAACTGGTGCGATCATGGCTGTTCCTAGTGATGACGAACGCGATCAGGCTTTCGCAAATCATTTCGGATTGGAAATCATTGATGTAGTGGACAAGTCCGATTATCCTAATGCCACCTTGCATGACAAGCTTGGAAAAATGATCAACTCCGGATTCGTGACCGGTATGGAGGTGCCCGAAGCGATTCAAGCGGTCATTGACAAGTTGGAAGAAATGAAAATCGGCGAACGTCGCATTAATTACAAATTGCGCGACGCCAACTATAGCCGGCAAAGATATTGGGGAGAACCGTTTCCGATCGTTTATGGTGAAGATGGTGTATCCCGAGCATTACCATTGGAAGAGTTGCCATTGGAATTACCTCCGATGGATGATTTCAAACCCACTAAGGACGGACGTGCCCCCTTGTCAAAATTGAAGGATTGGGTCAATACCGGAAATGGGGAGCGAGAGACGGATACCATGCCCGGCTTCGCCGGTTCTTCTTGGTATTATATGAGGTATATGGATCCGTCCAATGACAAGGAATTCGCTAGTAAATCCGCTTTGGAATATTGGAAGGATGTGGACTTGTATATCGGTGGAGCGGAACATGCCGTAGGGCACTTGTTGTACTCTCGGACTTGGCACAAGTTCTTGTACGATTTGGGATATGTTCCGACCAAAGAACCGTTTAAAAAATTAGTCAATCAGGGAATGATTGGCGGCCGTTCTAGTTATGTGTATCGGGCGAATGAGAAGTTTGCAGAGCAATATTTCCACGACCGTTTGCAAGATGCCGGCTTGAAGTTTGAAAGCAATGTTTTGTTGGGCGAAGGCGAAGATGCATTCAAGGCGGATTTCGCTTGTATGGATTCCAAAACCATCATCGAATTGAAACCGATGCCGGCCTTGGATAGATACATCTCCAAGCATCGCGACCATTTGGCGAAAGCCGGATATAAGTTGTTGGCGATTTCGACGGAGGAGATATTCGCCCATTATCACGAGTTCGATTTTATTATCAATAAGGTCAAACGAGCGATGGATGGTGAGATCATTGAAATGAATCGCAATGTTCGTGAAACCGCCTTGTTTATTTCTAAGGATATGGTCACCGATTTGACGGCTGTTACCGCATTGCATGCCGATGTGAATATCGTTCACGGTGATGTATTGGATCGGGAGAAATTCGAGAAATCTCGGATTGATTTCGCAAGGGCGGTATATGTATTGAACGGAGATGGGAAGTATGTTTGTGGACATGCTTTTGAAAAGATGTCCAAGCGTTATTTCAATGTCGTCAATCCTGACGACATGGTAGAACAATACGGTGCCGATTGTTTTAGAATGTATGAAATGTTCCTAGGGCCTATCGAGCAAAGTAAGCCTTGGAATACGGAAGGTATCAGCGGTGTGCAAGGGTTCATCAAAAAATTCTGGTCATTGTTTTACGACAGAGACGGATACATCGTGGTGGACGAACAACCCATTGACGAAGAATGGAAAGTGTTGCATACTTGTATTAAAAAGGTGGGCTCCGATATAGAGCGGTTTTCTTTCAATACTTGTGTGAGCGCATTTATGGTATGTGCCAATGAATTGAAAAAACGCAAATGCCACAAGAAGGCCATATTGACCGAGTTCGTTAAATTGGTAGCACCATTCGGTCCGTTTATCGCTGAAGAATTGTGGCAAAAATTAGGTCATGAGGGTTCTATTACCGAAGTCGGATTTCCTACGCATGACGAATCTTATCTCAAGGAGGATGCGAAGGAGTATCCGATTTGTTTCAATGGAAAGAAACGATTGGTTCATGCTTTCCCTACCGATTTCTCGAAAGAGGAAATAGAAAAAGCGGCTCTGGCATTGGATGGAGTGAAGGAACGATTGGAAGGCAAATCTGTCCGCAAGGTCATCGTAGTTCCTAACCGTATGGTGAACATAGTGGTTGGGTAAACCTCTGTATATAACAAAAAATAAAGCCCCCTTCCTGATGACTCAGGAAGGGGGTGCCTTTAAATAAGAAGGGTGTTCTTATTATTTTTTACGGCAGCTACCTCCGAATGCTTCGTAAGCGGCTACTGCAGCTTCCAATTCTTCTTCAGTGATGGCGTTTCCTGTACCATCATCGTCGCCTTCGCAGATTGTTCCAAGGTCTTCCAAAGAAGTCGTACCATCGTCGAATCCAGTACACTCGTAACAAACATCGTCATCTTTACAAGATGTCATTCCAAGTCCAAGAACAAGAGCGAATACGAATACGCCTGCGATTTTTGCAAAATTTTTCATGATAAACATGTTTTGATGTGAATAGAATAGTTGTATGATTCCTTTAATTCTTCAAAGGAAATACGGTTAGAAGCACATATTTGCGTTCTAATTTCTTTTTGTTTTTATATGGTAAATTAAGATTATTAATGGGTTTTAATGGTGGAGGTAGTTGGGGTGTTCTGAAGTAATTATCCTATATTAAAAAAACAAGATATAAGGAAATTTCGTTCCTTGGTGCAAAAGTAACAAAACTATTGCGGAAAGTAAAAACCCGTAGGTCGGAGACCTACGGGTATCTTTTGGGGAAGGTTGTTACTTCGTTCCTTGAATCACAACCGCGCTTGCATTAATCGTAGCACCTAAGTTAAGGGCTGAACTTGTCAGTTCGACGATATTGTAAGTCTCGACATAATTGTTGTACTCTTCAGCGAAGTAGTTAGAAGGAGCAGAGTAGAACTCGACTCCACCACCGTCAAGGGGAGCACGGTCGAAAGTCATACGCAATTGACCATCCAAATCTTCCCAAGTACCTGTGAAGTTGTAAGAATAAGAGTAAGTGGTGCCGCCATCGATGTACTCGACATCCCAATTTTGATTGAAATCACCGTTTGCATCATAGTCGAAAGAAAGTCCGAAATTGGTACTAGGGTCAGAGCCAATGTCAAAAATGTTTTCTGTACCTACAGTATAGGTGTTGATGTTCCAGGTGCCGGGAAGCAAGTCAGCAGTCCCTTCGTCGTCTTTACATGAGGTGAAGACCAAACCAGCCATTAAGGCTGCCGCAAAAAACGTTCTTTTAGTCATTTTAAATGTTTTGTAAGAATAAAATAAGAGTGTGAATTAATTAGATTTATGTTCAAGTTTCGATTTGTCTTTCGGGATTTTCCACCAGC
>JAHDCE010000270.1 GCA_020630045.1 Saprospiraceae bacterium
ATTGAAATGGTATAACATATCCCCCAGTGATAAACAATTTGAAGATTTAAAATTCTTATTACTTGACCCAAATTTGGACATGAATTATATTAAAAAATGGCTTTTCCAACTTAATCTAAAAACGTATGGAATTTTGGAATAAAACTGTCAATGTCAGTGAAGAAGCCGCTAGGCTTCAAATAGGAATAATCAAACAATTTCCATCGAAAAAACGAATGAAAATCGCTTTGGATTTTTGCAATATGGGAGTTTCACAAACTAGGGCATGGATTAAAAAAAACAACCCACAATACTCCGAGTTAGAGATATCATTAGCGTTTGTGAAAATCATGTATCATGAAAATGGAGAAATGGATAAAAACACGTGGCTCCATTATCAAAAAGTCATGAGAGAAAAGATCAAAGAAGATTGGATAAATAGATTCAGAAAAATGATGAAGGAAAACAACTGGACATATAAGGAACTTGCTGCCATGGGAGGATTTAAAAATGCAGCTGTTGTCAAATCTACCATAAGTAGAGGACTCCCTTCATTTGCCAAATTGGCTGTAAAAATCCATGAAGAAGCGAACTCAAAAAGATAATATGAAACCCACCATATTCCTATTCCTTATTTCAATATTATTCGCGGCTTGTAAAGAGGATGCGAATGACCCTAGTAATTGTGGACAACCCGTAAATCCGGGAGACGACCCCAATTTCACCATCGTCACCAATGATGAAAATATTCTTTGTTCATTCAATCGTAAGGTGGAGGTATTCGGCATTAAAATATTCGCGGTAGCGGAAGTATCGGATGACAGGTTGCTTCATGCCGCCAATGTCATGGCTCAATACTTGGACAATGACGAAGATGGAAATATCGACCATCCACCGGTGGTTGACGAAATGATTCGCAATAAGGCGTTCATGGTCATGTGGAATCGGGAAAGCGATTTGGATATCGATCCGCCAAATGGTTGGACCGGACAGGATCTGGGCAATGATGAAACTCAGCCTTCTTTTGTCAACAATGGGAAAACTGGACGGTTTGATGCCTCTTTGGAAGAAGTATTACATATCATCACCCATGCGGGCTATGCATCATTGTACCCGGATGTCTTTGGAGAAAATATCGGCTCGGAAATCGCCGATGCCATGGATATCGCCCGTGGTGGACAATACACCTCCGTACCTGACAGTTATCCGGACAGCGCTTGGTATTCTTATGACGATCGCACCTGTGACTATGGTTGTATGGTCACCGAATATCATTACTGGGCATTGACTTCTATCCTAGGAGCACAAGAAAACCGCTTGGATGAAATCGGGCATGAATGGCAACTCAATACAAGGACGAAAGTGGAAACACAAGACCCCGCCGTATATCAATTATTGACAGATCCTACTTATGGCTTTCCGACGGTTTTGCCGGATGGGAAGTATCGGAGGTAAATATAAAATATCATATCACCTAAACACAAACATGAATCAAGCACAACAACTCATCGACGCATTCACATCCAAATTGGATATATTTCCTAAATTCCTTTCCGCGGGAGCGGACATTTCAGAAATTGAAAATGCGGAGAAAACAATCGGGCTGAAATTTCCGGAAGGATTGGCACAGCTCCTAGCCATTACCAATGGAGAAGGGAACAAAAAATACAAATACGGCCAAGGGTTAGGCTTGTTCGCCTTCCAGTTTTTATCCCTTGAGGAAATCATGCAGCAACGACAATTTTCTATTGATCGTGAGGATTTGGAAGATGAGGTATATGCACCGCAAGCACAATTGCTGACCAACAATCTTTATAGCGGCAAAAGGATTCCATTCGCCTACGACGGCTCCGGGCAGTCCTTGTGCATCGACTTCCTTCCGGGACCGGAAGGAAAGGAAGGGCAAATCATCTATTTGCCTTGTGCCGAACCGGAACCTATTTGTGTGATCTCCGATAATTTCAACGATTTCCTAAGTCTCATGACAGGATATGTAAAATCCGGAAAACTGGCCTTAATGGATGAAAGGGAAGATTGGGATCCGGGAGACTGGGAAAAAGCGGATTTGTATTTTTATAGGACTTGGAGAAATGACTGGCAAGATATCGCCGATGAATACGAAGCGAGAAGAAAAAAATAGGACGCGCTCGGTGTGAGTGCGTCCTGAGAAAATAGATCCGATAGTCGGGCTCGAACCGACGTCCACCCGGAGAGAGAGCCGGGAGCTCTGCCACTGAGCTATATCGGAATTACAACAAAAAGCAGGTGCAGGGCTCGAACCTGCGTCCACTCGGTCCAGAGCCGAGCGTTCTACCACTGAACTAACCTGCTTTTTGTTTTATGCTTAACAATAAATTGATTTCTTCTTACCGGAAAAGAAATCCTCTTTTCGCAATACTTTCGCCAAGAAAGGGTTCGCTACTTCCACGCCGTGAACCAGCTCCGGCGTAGGTGCGAACTTCTCCACGCCATGTTTCCTAGGAGCGACCCAGCCGGATTTCGCGGCATCCAAACCGGCTTTTGCACAAGCAGCCTCCACCATTTCCCGATTGCATTCCGCCTTACCGGCGAATACCTGCCAAGGTAGGGGTATCTTATTCCAGACATGGGTGTTAGGGTCTAGCTTGCCTCCTGTATTCAAATGCCACGCCACTACATCCGCAGCCATCAATCGTAGTACTTTTCCAAAACAAACTTTTTCAAGGATGCCTTGCAATCCAAGGGCGTAAATCAGATTGACCCACATATCGCGGGCTTTATTCCAAGCATTGGCGGTATTGTTCCAAGTGGTAGAATCATCACCTCTTTTCACGACCATCGTTTTGCGGTTGATCTTGCTGTTTTTCCACACTTCCTCCAACAAGTTTGAAATCTCTTGTAAAATGCCCGTCCACTTACCTAGAAGGGCGCCTTTCTGTTCATCGTTCAGATGAGTCAAGACTTCGCCACCTGTATAGATGTGTGCGATGGCCCACCAATTCGCTTCCGATTTTTTGCAGCGGTTGAGCAACATTTTACTGATTTCGTCGAAGGCACGAACTTGTGATTGGTTGGTAAAAACACTCCGCAAATTGCACCTTGCATTGAAATAAGCGATGAAGCATGCCGTATTCAAATCCTTGGCGAAATCTTCGAACTCGATGCGGTGAGCTAGTCCGTGTTTACCGATTTTGGTAAACTCGACCTTTTGGACTTCGCGACGGAATTTGAGCAATTTTTTCTCAAGCCGCTTTAGCAAACGCCACTTCTTGTTGTAGCTCCTTTTGCTCATATCCATGCCTTTCGCTTTGCGTTCGTATTTGTTTAAGCGGTCGGATAAAAAATTATTGTTACCAAAATCTTTGAATATCATCGGAGAAACCTCCTTGATGAATTTTTCGATTTCCAAAGCATTGTCATAATCAATATTACCCTCGATTTTCAAATTGAAAATTTCGATGGTTTTACGGATTTGTTTTTCCGCTCCTACGGCAGCTGCAAATTCTTGCATCATCGAAGTATAACCCCAGAACATATTCTTCAAAGAACCTTTTGCGGCTTTCGCCAATGTGCGTTTTTCCCTTGGATTTAAATCATCACCTAACAATTCAGCGATCATTTGGGCAACGTCCTCCGGACGTTTGCGTTGGTTTAATGTTCTATATAATTCTTTGATGTCCATGATAAAATATTCGGGTGATTCAATTGAGTATTTTGTTTGTATTCGCTTTATGAAAACAAACTTCGGACAGGTCTACGCAATGTTGTTACGTAAGAAAATTTTCTCCCAAAAATCTTAAAAAATGATTTCCTAACTAATCCGACTCCACCCCTTCAGGCGCTTGGCATAGCCTTCCATATAAGCGCGGAGGCGAGCGTGGTGAGGCTTTTGAAGGTTAGGGTCGTCTTCGATGATGCGCTTGGCGATTTCCCGGGCGGTTTGTAGGACACGGGCATCCTTGACCAAATCCGCCAAGCGAAAATGAATGACGCCGCTTTGTTGTGTTCCTTCGATATTACCGGGTCCGCGGAGTTTTAAATCGGCTTCGGCGATTTCGAAACCGTTGTTGGTACGAACCATCGTACCGATGCGTTCCCGTCCTTCTTCCCCTAGGTTGTTGCGGGTCATGAGGATGCAATATGACTGTTCTGCACCACGCCCTACCCTACCCCGCAACTGATGCAATTGCGACAAGCCGAAACGCTCCGCGTTTTCGATGACCATGACACTGGCGTTGGGAACATTCACCCCGACTTCAATGACGGTCGTTGCTACCATGATCTGCGTTTCGCCCTTGGCGAAACGATTCATTTCAAAATCCTTGTCGGCCGGTTTCATTCGACCATGGACGACACTGATTTGAAAATCGGGCATTGGGAACTCCCTTTGGACAGCTTCATATCCTTCTTCGAGGTTTTTTAAATCCAATGTTTCGGATTCCTCAATCAATGGATAAACGACATAGACTTGGCGACCTTTTGCGAGTTCTTCCCGCATGATTCCGAACATTCTCAGGCGGCCGCCTTCCCGTTTGTGAATGGTGGTGATGGGTTTACGCCCGGGTGGCAATTCGTCGATGACGGAAACGTCCAAATCACCGAAAATGGTCATCTGCAATGTCCTAGGAATCGGTGTGGCGGTCATGACCAAAACATGGGGCGGAAAAGGTGAACTTTTCCGCCATAACCTGGCACGCTGGGCGACGCCGAAACGGTGCTGTTCATCGGTAATGGCGAGTCCTAGATTTTTGAAGACGACCGGGTCTTCTAAAAGGGCATGTGTCCCGATAAGGATGTCCAATTCTCCGAGTGCGAGGAGCTTGAGTAATTCTTTTCGTTTTTTGCCTTTGACGCTTCCGGTTAATAGGGCGACCCTAACACCCATGCCGGACAAGTATTCCGTGATGGAATTATAATGTTGTTGCGCTAGGATTTCAGTGGGTGCCATCATACAGGCTTGGAATCCGTTGTCCAACGCCAAGAGCATGGACATGAGTCCGACCATCGTTTTACCACTCCCGACATCTCCTTGTAACAAACGATTCATTTGCTTGGCAACAAAAGTGCCGTCTTCCAATTCGCCGGAAGGCGCCATATCCTTTCGTATCTCCTTGACGACCCGCTTTTGGGCATTGGTGAGTTCGAAGGGTATTTTCTCTTTGAAAAATGTCATGAAGTAGTCTCCCACTTTCGTGAATGGATACCCTTTTAGCGTGTCCTTCCGATTGGAGCGAAGTTGTAACAATCGCAATTGAAGAAAAAATAGTTCTTCGAATTTGAGTCGGTTCCTGGCACCGACCATTTCTTTTTGATTTTTGGGGAAATGAATGTTTCTCACCGCCTCGTAACGAGAAGGGAATTTCATTTTTTCAATCATATATTCCGGAAGGATTTCGGGGATGTCTTTCTCTTGCAATTTGTTCATCAAAATGCGCATGACCTTCCGTTGCCCTTTGGCGTCGAGTCCCTTGTTGGTGAGTTTGTCCGTACTAGGATATACGGGTTCCAAACTCAGGGCTTCTTGTTCGTTGTTGGCAGTGACAGGTTCAATTTCGGGGTGTACGATATTGACTTTTCCGTTGAAGGAGGACACCTTTCCGTAAACGATATACTCTACGCCGGCGACCAGTTTTTTTTCCATCCAGTGTACGCCCTTGAACCAAATCAATTCCATGAAGCCCGTCTCGTCCCGAAAGCGTGCGATGAGTCTTTTTTTGCGTCCGTCGCCCTTGGTTTCCATTCGACGGATGACGCCTTTGAGTTGGACGGCCGCACCATCGACATTGGGGTTAATGTCCATCACTCGATGGAACTTGGTTTTGTCCACATATCGAAAGGGAAAATGCATCAGCAAATCACCACAAGTAAATATGCCCAATTCGGTTTTGAAGAGTTCCGCCCTTTGTGGGCCGACTCCTTTGAGGTATTCTATTTTTGTTTTGGTGAGGGACATGGAATCAATTCATCAAGGTTATCAGATGTTATCGCCTATTTTTTTTTCAGGCAATTAAATAAGTCATCTATACTAGGAGGTTGTTTAAACATTAAAACAACCGATCACTCCCTATCAATCATTTTCACAGCAATGTGAATGAGTTGCCGTACTTGAGCTTCGGACATGACGCGTTTGGGAAAAATATGCCCCTGGGTGCGTGTTTCGAATAACCAGACGGCGTCTTCCCGGTCGAGCACATCGGTTATGGCTTTCCATTTCATGACGGTTTCGACATATTCGTTCCTTAGTAAAATGC
>JAHDCE010000271.1 GCA_020630045.1 Saprospiraceae bacterium
CAATTCTTTAACTTACTTTGTTTACAGTGTACTAAAGCATCTTGTAATGGGCTTTTTAAATAAAATATTCGGAAGAAGAAAACTTGTTATAACCGATCCTGATTTTGGAGAAATTCAAAGTTCGGTTGTGTCCGGCAATACGGTGAACTGGGTATTAAAAAAACGATTTTTTGGGGAGGAGATAGACGTATTTATTTTAGGAGATAAGGAAAAAGTATCGGGGGTTCAAAAAAAAGTATTATTCAATATTTTAAATGATGAATCAACGATTAAGCTTGAGGCGGAAAAAGCATTGTCAGATCAATTTGATAATGCCGATTTAGAATTTGAATCCATTGAGAAACATTTTAATGTACACGGGATTTCTCTAAATGATATTGGTTTTGAATTAACTTTTGAACAAAAGGAGGAGCCTTACTATCATTTTAATGTGCATTTTGAAGGGAATAAACAAGTTGGAGTTTCAATTGATGGATGACTCCGCCGTTATTTAGAATACAATGTATTGAAATAAGCATTCCCCTTAAGGGGAGATAAATATTGGAATATGGAATTCAAAACTTATGCTGCGACAGGAACCGGAACATTGCCTTCATTCAGGGCGAATGAAAGCATTAACGATCCGGCTAAATATATTCCTTCCGATGATTTGGTATCGGCTGTCAATGTGGCTTTGTCCTTGGGGCAGCCCCTATTGTTGACGGGCGAACCCGGAACGGGAAAAACGCAACTCGCGTATCACATCGCCCATTATTTCGGGTTGGGTAAGCCGGTTGTTTTCACGGCTCAGACGACTTCCGTCGCCAATGAATTGTTTTACAAGTATGATGCGTTGGGGCATTTTCAATATGCTCAGAATCAAGAGGCTGTACTAGGGGATGAAGAAGTGGAACGACGTTTCGTTTCCTACAAAGGTCGCTTGGGTGAAGCCATCCTTTCCGGTCGTCGGATGGTGGTGTTGATTGATGAAATAGACAAGGCGCCGAGGGATTTTCCGAATGACTTGTTATTCGCTATCGAGGACTTGTCTTTCAAGGTGCCGGAGGTGAATAAGGTACATAGTTGTCCACCCGAGAACAAGCCCATTATCATCATTACGAGTAATTCTGAGAAGAACTTGCCGGATGCGTTTTTGCGGCGTGTAGTATTTTATCATATCCCTTTTCCGGATGACAATTTGTTGTTGCGGATTTTGTCCGGAAAAATCATGGATTTCAATTCTTCGGAATTGAATACGATCATTTCGCATTTCAATGCGGTGAGGAGTAATAAAATGGGGGCGATTAAGAAACCGCCCGCTACGGCGGAATTGATTAACTGGGCGATTTTATTGAAAAAAATAGGATTGGGCACAAGCGGACTTGCAAATATTTCGGGCTTGTCTTCCGCTGATAAGGAGAAGTTAAAAATGTCATATTCTGTCCTAGCGAAAAATAAGGACGATTTGAATATGTTGAAAAAGAAAATCGGTTGATTTCGGTTTTTCTTAAATCAATATGAAGATGTCGAGAAGAAAGCCATCCAAGTCTGTGTTATCTGAGTTCAAAGTGGATTATGAATACGATAATGTATTCACATCCAAGGTGCGATTGCTACAAAGTATTTGGCGAAACCAGCAAGGTTGGAATTATGATACTTGGGGTAATTTTTTGCCTGAAAAAGAAGCGAAGGAATCCGCTTGTAATTTTTTGACACCAAATATTCAAGGCATCATCCGTTCGGAGATGTCGAATTTGAAAAAAACGGGCAAGTTGATTCAAGCGCCGAGAATATGGAACAATCTGATGTCGAGCCAACCGCTCGCTTTTAAGTACTCGTCCAAAAGTAATCATATCGTCCATGCGGCGGATTTTCGCAGTAGGCTGCGTTGTGAAAATCCTTGCGTAGCTAGGCTATGCGCGGTTTTCACGCCTTGCCTACCACAAAAATCCACTCGCCTGTATCTATACATTACTTTTGACCAAGTACTTAATTTGTTCGGCGAGTTGAGTTTGGACATGACTTTGGCGACTGCGGTGTTTCAAGAAATTTTTCCCGGAAGGGAAATAAAAAACATCACTCATATTGAGTTCGAATATTCCCCCGGAAGGGGAAATGATAAATATACCGGTGATAGTTCCGCCTTTGATGTGTTCGTCGCTTATCGCAATATGAAAGACGAGAAAGGTTTTGTTGGTATTGAAGTAAAATATACTGAAAAATTGTACGACGAACCATCTAGTCATAAGTCGAGATACGAGGAGATCGCCGAGTTGTCCGCTATATTCGATATGTCTTTTTTACCACAATTAAAAGACAAACCCATACAACAAATCTGGCGGGATCATCTGCTGGCATTGAGTATGTTCAAAGCTAATGAAGATTATGCGATCGGCGATTTTGTATTCCTTTACCCTTCTGGGAATAGGAATTGTAAAAATGCCATAGTGAAGTACGAACAAACCCTTTCACCGGAAGGCGAAACCTATTTTTTGCCTGCGGTAATGGAAGATTGGGTGAAGGTGATTAAAAATCATACGAAGGAACAATGGATTCTCGATTTTGAGCATCGATATTTGAATTTTGAAAAATTGAAAGACTATTAATCCGTCCGTTAGAAAATATCAACTTATTTCTGAATTCCTCCGTCATGCGGAAGGGGACGGTTACGAATTGGGTACAGGGGGCCGGTTACGGCTCCATGCCTTGGTGGAGCAATTGCCGGATGATATCCCGGCGGATCAGTTGGGCAAATATTTGATACCGGTACTGGCAAAAAGTCCGGAGGATCAATTAAGACTTGAGGCGCATTTCAATGATGCGTTTAAATGGACGGAAGCCCAGAATGCGATTCCGGATGAAATTCCCCGGAAGGGGAATTCGGGCAAGTATCTCAAGTGGATTTTTATCGTCTTGGCTTTGTTGTTGTTGCCGCTGTTTTATTTTATCTATCAGACCCTTTTTAATAGTATTCCCGAACCCGTAGAACCGCCTCAGAAAAGGAAATATTTCCAAGAAGATTTCCAGTTGAGAAAAGGTGAGGAGATATCCATTTGTTTGACGGACACCATCGAGCGTTTCGGTAAATTGGTAAGTGTCGTGGATGGTGTACCCATGTCCGGAGAAGATCCGCAAGGGAATCGCTATCAGTTGGATGGGCTGTGTTTTGAGTATGAAGCGGTGGGCGAGCCCGGCAAGTATTTTCCGATAGATGTGCCGATGTGGGATGCCGAAAAACACATATTGATTGTCAGATATGTCGCTACTATTTTGTCTCCGGATGAAATCCCGATCGACCCCAAAGATAATTACGGTCAAGTAGAGGATGAGGTAGCTGATTTACTATTGAAAAAAGAGGTGTTGCCTTATAATGAACCCATTGACCGTTTGGTGGTGGCGGATGTGCCGGCTTGGGTGGAGTTCCACAGTCGTTATCGTTGGGTGTTTTTCGGGATGTTTTTTTTGTTGGCGGGCTTTTTAGGCATTTTGCTCAGGTGGTTTTTTGATGAAAAACGGAAGGAAGAAGCAGAATCTAATTCATTATTAGTGGTGGATTCCGATCCGAATACCAAACCGCCTTATGTTTTGCAATTGGAATTAGAAGACAACGGCGGCGTTCGTTTTGACGAAGGTGTAGGATTGACTGTCCGGAAGTTGAGGGAACGGATGAGCGGGGATGCGATGCGATTGAACCTAGGAGCGACGATAGGCGCGACTATCAAGCAAGGGGGAAGATTCGCTCCGATGTATAAGGCGATGACCCAAACGGCGGATTATTTGATTCTTATCCAGCGTCATGGTCGCAATGACCATCGTGCTACGTTATATGATCGGTTTTTTGAGTTGTTCCGCAAAAATGAAGTGCATGTCGAGCGATTTTTTTATGGTTCGGATTTGCGGCTTTGTAGGAATGAAGAATATCCTGACGGAATCCGTTTGTCCGAGTTAGCTAACCGCTATGGCACTTCTCGATTGGTGATATTGGGTACGGGTTATGGTTTGTTCCATCTTAGGAGTGGTCGCTTGGCGAAATGGTCTTCTTTGTTGGAAAATTGGAAAGAGCGGTTGTTGTTGACACCGGTCGAGATGGATGCTTGGACACGTCGGGAGAATCGCTTGGAAGAACTGATAAAGGTATTGCCGGCATCTCATGAAGCCCTGGCATATTGGGTGGATGCCTTGCAAACGGACAAGGACAAGAATTGGGAAGAATGGAAAGAAATATTACCTGTCTTCGCTAGGGAGCGGGTGAAGTTCGAGGATGGAATCGTACCGACTTTGGAGCGGTATTATAGTCGTACTGAAATAGAATGGAGTGCCGTTTGTGCGGTGTATCCCGAGTTGCATTGGGACATGACGTTGGACTTAGGACATTACTTGGAGGAACGGAATGGAGTGAAAGGGCTGTGTGATACGGAACAGATTGCTTCCTTGTGCCGATTGTCGTGGTTTGTGGAGGGCAAAATGCCTAGGGCGGTACGGATGGAATTAATGGCGTATCTACAAGCGAATAACCCGAATTTGCTTAAGGATGTGCGAAAGCGGTTGAATGATATTTTGGAGCGACAATCCATACCGACGGACTCGGTGGCATATGACGACCGTCGGATGCATATCGCCATGAATCAATGGATGTTGGCGGATAATGCCCAGGAGAAAAGGATTTGGGAATCGGAAGTGGAGCAATGCTTGGCGAAAGGTGGCACGGGGGATATGTTGATGTTAAAACATGTATCTGATGCTGATATGTCGGCGTTGGATTTCCGTGTGCCGGTAAGTTGGAACAAGTACCTAGGAGAAGGGGATGAGGGTATTTCGCCGGAAGGTGGACAAGAAGAAAAACCAAGGAGTCAGAAGTGGATACCGATGTTAATCGGTTGTCTGGTGATATTGGCGGCCTTGTTCCATCCGGGGCGGGCTTATGATTGTTGTCATCAGGATAGTAAGGTGCCTTGGTTGTATTATTTCATGCCTTCGTTCAGCACCTGTGGTGAATGGTCGAGTAATTATCGTGATCCTGTTTCGGGTAGGATATTGCGGTTGTGTGTCGATGGCGAGAAAGATCAGATTTTATATGATGGTCATCAGTTGTTGAATGATTTGGAAAGTATGTCGGATGAGGAAGTGGAGGAATCATTGACCACCATTGGTATTTGGCAAGGGGATTGGGAATATTCGATGGAGGATACTTTGATGGATGCGGTCGTGAAGGTGCCCTATAATTTGTCGGCAGCTTATTACAATATAGCGGCGGATCGTTTTAATGAAATCGTGAAGGAGATGCCCGGTAAACCGGATGAGGAAAGTATTTTGAATAATGCGGACTTGGAGGAGGCTGTCTGCCCTTGGTTGGAAAGATCGCGGAAGATGGTTGAGTTGGGTGGTGGTAAGGCGAATGTATATTTGGGGGCAATTAATGCATTGTCTGAAAGCTTTTGTGATGAGTTTGTCGAACCTGACGGTTCGGATGATATTTCCTCCAAGGAACTGGGGATTATGATGAAGTCCAGGACCGGGGGAGAAATTAGAGGAGGGGAAATCAGAGTAAATGGAAAACCGATGCGAATTCAAAGCATCGGGGGGGATTTGAATGTCATACAGGTGGAGTTGAGTACCATCGACGAATTAGAATTGAGGCATGATTGGTATATGGAAAGGAAGTTGTCCAGGACTGAAATACAGAAACTGTCATATGGGAATATCAACGAATTCGATTTAGCTCCAAGAGTGGCTTCCTCAAGAATAGTGACGGTGAGCGGTAATCCTGTGATGGGTGTCCGTATAGTTAGTGAAAAATATCGAATTGACGAATATACGGATAGGGATGGGAGGTTTGAGGTTACTCCAATGTCGTGGTATCCAAACGATGAGATTGAAGTGGTTTTATATGGAACTGATGGCACATTAAATCAGAAAATTGCATTCAGTCCGGAGACCATCAGGCGATTATATTATTTGTCAGAAAGTCCTGAATTTAATATAGAAACCCCGACGACAAATGATTTCAAAGGTTGGGTCCAGGAAGGCGATGCGGCATACCAGTCTAAGGATTATGAAGCAGCGTTGAAGGCCTATAAGAAAGCGGTGCACTTAAGACCCTCAAGTCATGAGGCGATTAATAAGGTCTTAAAAGCCGAACAGCAAATCGAAGTTCAAAGAACAGAGACGATTATGACGACATCCGATGCGGATGCCTATGAAGAAAAGGGGAATGCGGCGTATAGG
>JAHDCE010000272.1 GCA_020630045.1 Saprospiraceae bacterium
TGTGGAGGAAGTATTCCAACAAGTAAAAGACAACCTTTCTGAATTGATTGCGGATAAAGATGTCGATATCAATTTCCATTCACAATTGGAAGTTCTACCTATGATTCCCAGCCACTTATTCCAAGTGTTTACCAATTTGATCAGTAATGGAATCAAATACAATGTGAATCGGCCGGAAATTAATATTGAAATAAAAAACAACCCGAATCAGGCTCCCTCGATATCCATTTCAGATAATGGAATAGGTCTTGACGAAAAATACAAACACATCATCTTTCATAAATCTTCCCGATTCAATAAGGAGATGGCACCGGGTAGTGGATTCGGACTTATGATTTGTCATAACATCGTATCCAAATACGGTGGCAGCATTGATTACCAATCCTCGAATTCCGGTGGCACTACCTTTTTTGTCACCTTACCCTCAAATCAGGAATCGGTTACGTCATAATCCCCTAACACGGAATATGAATTTTCAACCAAATACTATTTATCTTGTTTTTTAATCATGAAAACACTCATTCAATATGGATGTCTGTTGGGCGTGTTATTGTTTTCGCTCATGTTTTTGGATATCATTCCGTATCAAGGAATGAGCATCGGCGATTCTGTATACTCAACGCTCAGGTTTATTTTAATTTCAGGAACCATCCTATTCGGCATCAATGCCATGCTTAGGAATTATCCCCATTTCAAATACAGCTTTTTCAAAGGAATCGGATATGGTTGGGCAATTGTATGCTGGGCCGCGGTCGTAAGGGTCGCCATGTCATACATTGTTTCCCAAATTTCGGGAACGACAATTTCAGCAGCTGCTCTTTCCGGCTTTTTTATCGCCGATTTAAGATCCGGTATATTTATCAGCTTGTTCGTCCCCATTTTTTTCCTGTCCTCGGATGAAAAATCATCCAAGAAGAAAAAAACTGCTCCCAAGCAAATGGAAGAAGATGATTTGTTGGACAGTCACTTGTAAAACTCAATCACATGAAATCAAAATTTACAAATTCATCCTATTTACTGCATTTATTGGGGCTGGCATTCATCATGGTTTTGCCTGTCGGCAAATTATTCGGTCAGGACATCAAACTTTATGGATTACAAGGAGACGGAATCGAAGGAGGAGGTGTAAATTTTATCCAAATCAACCCGGAAGACGGAACGACGGAAACGCTGCTTTCCATAGACGATGCGAAGGCGGTTTATTTGGGATCTTCCACATTCGACGCTACCACCAAAAGATACGTTTTCACCGGACCGGATACGGGATTCGACCCTACCCTATTCAGTATCCAGCCAGAATCGGGAGAAAACAACAACTTTCCAATAGACAACAATAGTTTAATCGAAACAGAATTCGATATGGAGTCGGGGATGTCCTATGCCCTATTCTACGATACTTCGAATGAAACCGAATACATCATGAAAGTCGACCCTGTGGATGGAAGCACTTCCATTGTGGCAGAACTACCGGATGTCCAAGCAGTGGCCATCGGATCTTCGACTTTTGATTCGGACAATAAACGCTTCTTCTTTTTTGGAGTGGACAAAACAGGAGAAAAGAGATTATATGGTGTCAATGTAGTCACAGGAGAAATCCTTTCTAACCCCATTATCAATGATTCGGAAGCAAGGACTTCGTTTTTCCAATATGATATACAATCGGGGAGAATGTTTTGCATGGTTTCGACGCCAGACCCCTCCTTATTCGATTCCTTGACCTTTATGGAATATTATAAGATTTCCCTAGGAGAAATCAATATCGAAACCGGAGAACATACCATCATTTCACCTGAACCGCTCGTAGAGGGGAACGGTGTCGGAATACAAGTCGGAAGCGTAGCCTTCGACCATGCGACACAACTCTATGTCCTGCGTGCCATGAGTGAAGGACAACTTCGTATTTATTCACTAAATGTCAACACCGGTGAAGTCGTACATAATACTACGGCCGAAGGAGTATTTTCCGAAATACAAATCGACAACCACGATTTCGCGGAAGCGCGATACACGGTCAGTACGACAGAAGCAGAAGAGCAATTCGAACCGGTTTCTTTCGCTCCGAATCCGGTACGGGATTATATCAATATCACATTCCCCGAAAGGGGAACATACGACATCCGTATAGCAGATATGACCGGTCGGGTATATTCCACATTCAACACATCAGAATCCGATTTGGATGTGAGTCATTTGCCGGAAGGCATGTTTTCCATCACCTTAAAGAAAGACGAATACAAGGCGGTTTCTAAATTCATGAAATTGAAATAAGAGTTTGCATGGGTTGGGAAACAACAAGAATCCTTCGGATATATCCGAAGGAAAAATTCGGTCGATTCGATATCGTCAAATTTTGCGAAAACATTGCCAGAACGGCAAGTGGGTTATCTTCCCATGTCCTTTGGTTTAAAAATGTAGCGGAAAATTGCTATGACCTTAAATTCAATTCCAGTAAATCCACGGGCGATTTAAAATACGATCCAAAACTTGCGGATATATGGGAACTCAAATCCGCTGATCAGGGGACAACCGGTATAGGATGTCACCACCTTCCACAATGGCAAGAAGGGGAATATTTTTTTGATATCGCCCAATTCAAATTCGACCATATCAATATCAAAGGTTCACCGGATGGTATCGGTCAATTATTAGAAACGATAGGATACCCCACATCCGAATATGATCCAACACAAGAACATTTCATATTGGATTTACCCGGACATTATGAGGCTTCGAATTATTACAATACTATTCCCATCACCCATCATCCAAAATCAAGGGTTGCAAAAATAAATCAAGCGGAATTCCTAGGGCTTTCAGGAGACACTTGTTTTATTGAAAAAATAGAAACACACACTGAAAACCCAATCGATTTACATGACTTTTTAGTTTTTGTAAACGAGGACAATTATGAAAATTATTTCAAAGGATTAGACACTGTCGAATTTCAATACAACGATAGAATCGTCAAACGTATCCAATGGATTTCCGGGAAGGATGAAATACGTGGCGGATGGATCCATAGCAGTGCTGACTGGTGGGACAATTGTATGAATAAAAACTGGCTGGGGTACTACCGTGCAAAAAGTAATTTTGATTTTACAAGGACTGATATTGAAATATAATTCTAGAATATATACTCATTACACTATCAATTATGTAATAAAATGAAAAAATCATATTTACTATTACTAGCAGTATTAAGCCTTGCATTGGGTTGTAAAAATGAAACTGCTGAAGGAGATAAAAACGGGCTGTGTTATTCCAATACGAATGCCCGTTCAATCGCCCATGACGGAATGGAAAGAGAATATATATTATTCATACCCGATAGTTACGATGGGTCGTCCGCTGTTCCGATTATGTTCAATTTTCATGGGTACGGGGGAAGCGCTAGTGAGTATATGGAATATGCGGATATGCGTGGAACTGCCGAATCGGAAACTTTCATTTTAGTTTATCCACAAGGAAGTTGTTTGGATGGTTCTCCCCATTGGAACGCTTGTCCGACCGGCGGAGACAATAAGAGCGAAGCGGATGACTTCGGTTTTGTGGAAGCCATTATCACGGAAATTACATCAGAATATAATGTTGATATGGAAAGGATTTATGCCGTTGGGTATTCCAATGGCGGAATGATGGCTTATGGCTTGGCGAATTATAAAAGTGATTTAATAGCTGCTGTCGGTTCCGTTTCCGGGACGATGTTGGACTGTGTCGGGTCGACGCTTCATCCAATGCCTGTCATTCATCTTCATGGAACTTCTGATGGCGTCATTCCTTATGATGGAGATATGTATTATAGTTCAGCAGAAACAGTGTTAAACCATTGGATTGAATTCAATCATACGAATGAAACACCAACAGTAAATACGGATTCAAATGGAGGAATGACAATAGAACATTCCGCCTATGCGGAAGGAGATAATAATGTAACGGTAGAACACTATAAATATATCGGTGGCGAACATGTTTGGTTTAACCATACTTACCAAGGACAAAACACGGCACAACTGATTTGGAGTTTCGTATCCTTATACGATATCAATGGATTGAGATAATGTACCTTCATCAATACCAAAACGAATGGACATTCTCCCCTCTTCCATCGTTTAGTAATCGTACGTTAAACCAACTTTATTATGCGCCTGATCTTACTTGTATCCATTTGGATACTCTCCTGTTCTTTGTCCGCTCAAAAACCGCCCAAAACTCCTAAAACACCGGAAACCCCTCCTACTGATATCGCAGTGGATGTTCCTGCTCCTTATGACACTTCAGTCAACAGAAAATACAAGGGAATCAAAAAGGAAAGTCACTACATCAAAATGCGTGATGGTGTGATGATCGCCATAGATGTCTACCTACCTAAAAATTTGAAAGAAGGCGAAAAGATACCGGTCCTCGTTCGACAAACCCGATATTGGCGAGCGCCTCAAATTCGATTCCCTTTCAATATGTTCACCAACGGTCTACTAGGAAGAATGGGCAATTTTATTACCACTTTCGTGGAAAATGGCTACGCCATCGTCAATGTGGACGCCCGCGGTTCCGGTGCCTCCTTCGGAGAACGCATCCATCCTTGGACGGAAGACGAAATCAAGGACGGAGCGGAAATCATCGACTGGGCCATCAGCCAATCTTGGTGTTCAGGCAAAGTGGGGTCGCTCGGCGTTTCGTATGGAGGTACGACCGCGGAATTCCTAGCTACCAACAAGCATCCGAATCTCAAGGCGGTCGCCTTGATGTTTTCCTTGTATGATGTGTATGAAGATAACGCCTTTCCGGGAGGTATTCACCATCATTGGTTCACCGAAAATTGGGGGGCGGCCAATGCCAGGATGGATGAAAATAAATTGCCCGAAAACTATAAGAAAGCCGCCTTATTTATCAAGGGAGTCGCACCCGTAAAAACCAAGGGCGGTAAAAAAATGAAACGCCAAGCAGTAGCGGAACATGGCGGCAATCGAAACGTGCACGATGGCGCATTGACCATTGATTTCCGAGATGACGCCCCGCCTGGATTGACTTCGGTGTCGTCCGACGTGTTCAGCCCGCACAAATTCGCGGATTTGGTTGAAGAAAGTGGTGTGGCGGTGTATTCATACAGCGGATGGATGGACGGCGCTTATCAGAATGCCGCCATCAAAAGATATATCAACGCTGAAAATCCCAACAATAAACTGATTATCGGCCCTTGGGAACATGGCGGTGGTTTTAACATCAGTCCGACTACTCCTTCTGTCGCAGGATTCGACCATGCGGCGGAACTCATCAAGTTTTTCGATTATCACTTGAAAGGAATTCAAAACGGGTTGAATGAAGAAGCCCCCGTTCATTATTTTACCCTAGGAGCTGATAAATGGCAGGCCGCCGACAATTGGCCACCATATGGATCGATGCCAATGGTATTTTACTTGACCGAAAAAGGACTTTGGCAATTAAAACCGGAGTCTCCGATTACCAAAACCATACAATCGGATGGGAGTACCGGCACCGGAGATGTGAGCCGTTGGAAATCATTGAACGGGAAAGTCAAAACCGCACATGTCTATCATGATTGGATGGAAAAGAGCGAGCATATGCTACACTTCGACTCTCCCGCTCTACAGAAAAATGTCGAATTTACCGGACACGCTTTGGCGAATATATTTATTAGCAGTTCAAAAAAAGACGCTACCTTATTCGTATATGTACAAGAACTGGCAGAGGACGGAACCGTCACTTATATCACCGAAGGTTTGTTGCGGGCGAGTCATCGAAAAATTTCGGATGAAGCGATATACAAGGAAATCGGTCCTTCCAGAAGTCACCTCAAAAAAGATGTATTACCCGTCGAACCGGGTGAAATCATGGAATTGGAATTCGATTTGGTACCGGCTTCATATATGTTTAAGAAAGGTAGCAAAATACGAGTTTCATTCGCAGCGACCGACAAGGATCATTTTGAAATATTATTCCCGGAAGGGTATGATTTAAATATTCATTCTACCCCACAAAAACCATCTTATATTACTTTACCGGTTTATCCGCAATCACCTGTGATTGGAGAGCAACGGTAAAACAATACGAAACCCGGTCAGGAATTGTTCCTGACCGGGTTTTGTATGGGAATAAAAATTTAGGGTCTACTAACATGAATGACGAAGAACAATATATCAAAAATATCAAAAAATTGATTTATTCAGG
>JAHDCE010000273.1 GCA_020630045.1 Saprospiraceae bacterium
ACTGTCACCATCGTCATCAATACCATTTCCACAAATTTCGGGAAGCATCGCTAGGGGACAACTCATCCCGTCATTGTTTCCATTTGGTGTTCCCGCTACTAGGAAACCTGCGTCCAATACGGTTGTTCCCGCCTCGTTCAGTTCTACCGAATAGATGTTACCTGAACCGTTGTTGAAGAAATACAACTTACCCAAACCATCTGTCCAACCGGCTCCATTCGCGCCTGAGATACCGGGCATTGCCCATTGTAAATCGGCGACCATCGACATTTCCGCCGTATTCAATGACACAAAGGTGGCGATCAGTAGTTAATAGATAAAATTTATCATGGACGATATTGTAAACGATATCGTGATTAGAAGGCCAAGATCCACCTGTTGTATTGGTCAAATTAATAGATGTATGAGCAAGTGGTGTTTGATCGACGTCTAAGAAGTAAAGTACGCCATTGTGATATGTGACTAAATTGCCATCGTCATCAAAATCGGCCTTGTAATTCGGGTAATCGTTTCCATTGGTGATTTCGCCTACCGTTTCGTAGGTACCATCATTGAATATTTTGAACAAGTATCTTTTCCCGTCTTGGGAACGATGGCCATAGATATATCCATCTTGGACGTTGTATCCAGTTCCATTGTAAGAAGGAATGGCAGTTCCTATTGGTGTATATTCCAATGAAGCGGGGTCGAATATTTTCAGTTGACCGGAAAGTACTTGATACAAGGCGGACTCACAAGCGAATGCTTTAGGGCAATTCGTATCTCCTTTACAATCCGGGTCTGCACAATCAGTAAGTCCGTCGGCGTCATCATCGATTCCGTTATCGCAAATTTCATATCCGGAGAAACAAATGGTGGGATCGATAGAATAAACACTTCCTTCGGCAGCATCTAAACAACCATCATTGTCAGCATCAGTGTCTAAATGATCAGCAGTACCGTCTCCGTCTGTATCAATAGATGAAGAACGATTGATCAATAGTCCGAAATCATCGATTTGGGCTCGATTGACGTCCGCCGATGTATAAAAGTATACACGAACCTTATAGGTCATGTTTTCTTGAACAATGACATGTTGATTTCCGAAATATTGCTCTTGGGCATAATCTTCGAAGGTTTGAGTCACCTGTTGATCTTGAATCAAGTTTTCAAAAGTCGTAAAATTATCATAGGAAATAAATACAGAACGATAATGCGCGGTCCAGTCCTGACTGCTACCTTCCGGTACATTATCCCATGTCGAAAACGCTGTGAAATAGGCTTCACCGAAACCCGTAGCTGTCGTGAAAGAATATTCTACATAATCTCCATCCACTATAGCCGCTTGCAAGCTCAATTGATCCGCCCCTGTAATAAAGGCACCTCCATCTGTAATTGTCCTTGTAATTCCAGGGCCGACAGTTTGGTCTCCTCCTTGGCCATTTACAAAAACGGGATTCGCACCAATGCTTCCATTCCAATAAGAAACATCAGTGGTCATACTTGTCACAGGATAATTTACGATAAATGCATCTTGTGTAGCATCATCATTGAAATGTAACCAATTGATAATCCCGGTGTTATTTACAGAAGTTTCGTAACCTTCCAACACATCAACAATTCCATCATTATCGTTGTCAGAATCAAGAACATTAATGATACCATCTCCGTCTATATCATTGCATGTTATAAGGTGTGTACAATCTGAATCTAAACAATCGATGTTGCCATCTCCGTCATCATCAACACCGTTTGTACAAATTTCTATTTGACCAAAAACCCCTCCACTGAAAAGCAAAATAAGGAGTAATGTCACAATTGATTTGAATGAAAGGGCATTATTTGTTTTTAGATTGTCAGTTGATTTCTTTTTGTTAGCGTAGATGACTTTCATTGTAAAGGAATTTAAAATTGATAATTAGAATTGTTGTATCGACATCCCAAGAATCAATTTTTCTCCTCTTTTATATTCTAAAAATAGGTGAATGGGTCATTTCTATCGGTGAAATGACATAAAGTAAACTTAAAAGCTATATGATTTTTCAAATGAGAGATGATTTGGTTCTTCTTTTACAAGAAAATTGTGACAAAACTATTCTCCGATATCCTCATTCCAGAGTTCAGGATATTCCTTGATAAAATTTGTCATCATATCAATACATTCTTGATTATTCAGGACGATTACTGGCACACCACGATCTCTCAACAAGCCCTCCTCTCCCATAAACGTCTGATTTTCACCCACAACTACTTTTGAAATCCCGTATAACAGAATAGCTCCCGTACACATCGAACAAGGGGACAGTGTTGTATATATAATGGACTCCTTGTAAATTTTTGCCGGAAGGCGACCTGCATTTTCAAGTGCATCCATCTCTCCATGTAGAATACAACTACCATTTTGCACACGACGATTATGGCCTTCTCCTATAATTTTTCCTTCGTGGACAAGCACACTTCCAATGGGAATCCCTCCTTCTGACAATCCCTTTTTTGCTTGTGCGATAGCAGCTTTCATAAATTTATCCATCATTCTAATATTAAACTTCAATAAATAAAACGTCACTCAGATTTTACATTACTCAAATAGCAATCAAAATTAATGTAATAGTACAAACAACAGCAAACAGCATGCTCTAAATCTAAAAAAGAGGCAAGAACACCTATTTTTCCATGTCACAATGGGTTAAAAAAATACATATTCATCCCGTTTTTGGAATGTTCATTGAAATAGAATATGTTAACAATCATTTCACAGTCACAATTAAATACCTAGCCATAAAATACATGTACGATTTGATGTTTGGTATTTTAGTAACAGTCAAACAATAACTTTGCGATTTCACTTATGCTCTTATTAGTTTATACTTCGTTAATTTTTTCAGCAATAGCCCTGCTATTTCTTCAAAAATTGCCTCGTCTAAACTAATAATTACGATTTTCAAATCGACAACTTATTCTTTGTCTATTACTTAGCAAGTCAAGGCGAATTTGAGACACTAGTAAGCTACATAACAAAAATCCCCCCGTGAATTCAATTTCACGGGGGGATTTTAAGTGATTAGAAGAATGAAAAGAAATTAATTTTTCTTCACTTTTTTCTTCACTTTCTTTTTGATAACAATCGTCTGGGGTCCTTCTACGATTCGGAACTCTGTTCTACGATTGTATTTGTGTTCGTCATCGGTACACTCGACACCATTTGTACATTGGTTCAAGATTTCAGATTCACCTTTACCGACAGCACGTAATTTATTAGAAGGAATTCCCTTGGCGATCAACCATTTCCTAGCTTCTTCCGCCCTTTTTTGCGAAAGCGTTTTATTGTAGTTATCACCACCTCGTGAATCCGTATGTGCAGAAAGCTCAACAACGATTTCAGGATAGGACTGCATAATGCTTAATACTTTATACAAATCACCTTCTGATTCAGGTAAGATTTCAGCCTTGTTATATTCATAATAAATATTATTCAATCGAATCGGTTCGTTGATTGTAAGTACTTCTTCGATTTCTTCGTACTCAGGCTCTTTTGGTGGAGGTGGTGGAGGTGGCGGCGGAGGAATAAACGTCAAACGCAATTCTTTTTTGATGGTCTGTGATTCAGCTAATCCAACTGTGTTGAATGTAGCGACCGCATCTTTATATCCTTCCTTTGAAGCAATTAACTTATAGGACACCTCTCTTCCCAAATCCCATGCGAATTCATTTCCTGAATTATTGGTATCGGAATCCGTTTTTCCTTCTTTTCCTCCGGTCATTTCAACAAGTTGAACCGTTACTCCTTTCAACGCTTTTCCTTTGTCGTCAAAAGTAATGGCTGCTAAATCCAATATTACTTGCTTGACATTAAAAGCATAAATATCATCACAACAAGTACGGCTTTTTAATGAACGGCGACTAGGACGGTTTGAAACTAGGAACCCATTGTAGCCTTCTTTATCAGATGAAAAATAAATATCATCATAAGAAGAATTGAATCCTGTCCCCATGTTTTCCGGTTTTGACCAAGAGCCTACCCATTTTGAAGAAAACACATCCAAACCACCGATTCCGGGATGTCCTTCGGAGCTGAAAAATAAAACACCATCATTGTAGAATGGTGTCACATCATCACCAACAGTATTAATCGTTTCTCCGACATTCACAGGATCGGCATAAGAATCTCCGGATATCTTTGAATAATAAATATCCATTCCTCCATATCCGCCAGGACGATCGGAAACCAAAAACAAGACTTCTTGTCCGAACATTTCACCCACAGAGGGCTGCTTGACTAAATATTCGCCACTCAAAGATTCAATCTTCTTGGCCGCACCCCATGCACTTCCATCAAAATCGCTATAATAAACATCACTGGAAAGCATTTTATTGGCATCGAATGTTGCTCGGGTAAAGTACATTCTCTTTCCATCTTGAGAAAAAGAAACATTACCGGTATGTACTCCCTTCCTATTGATATTTTGCTCTAATGGAGCCCCTTCACTCCATCCTTCTTTCATAGGAGAAGCGACATGTATTTTTGCAAAATAATCTTTTTGATTTCCATCTAGGACGACGATTTCGTCAACGGCCATCGATGAATAATACATTTGATTATCCGGACCATAAACCGGTGAAAAATCAGTATATCTCGAATTGATATTGTCACCCGGGTCTTCGACGGTCAAGTTTTCGTCTTGCTTCGCATTTTCAGCAAGCGGCAAACCTTGAAGAGCGACGGAAGCCAATGTTTTCAGCTTCTCATCATCAGATTCACGGATAAAGATTTCAAGATGTTCCTTCGCATCCTCGTACTTTCCGTTCATTTTAAGAATGCGTCCATAATGGAACCGAGCATCGGCGTACTCATTTTTTTTATCCTTACGGACAACTTTCCGGTACCAGCTTTCGGCCTTTTTAAAATCGCGTAATTGATGATGCAATTGAGCGATGTTATAGGCGACCTCGACATTATCCTTATCGTCCTCAAATACCTGCTCATACCAAGACAAGGCATTGTAATAATCACCTTTCTCGAATTGCTCGGAGGCGACATCAGCTTTTTTTGAAGGATTAATATCCCTCATAGGTTGTGCAAGCATGGATGCTCCACATACACCTATTGATATAACAATAGCTAACAGTTTTTTCATGCTGTTATTCAGTTTAGACAATTGATGAGAAAAATATCAGAATCGTGGGCAGAAAATTACGGGCTTAACAACAGGTGCCTTATAAATCTTAGCGATATATGAAGCTCCTATCTCAAAACCACCCCGATTGGCACTGGCCACATCCAAATCGGAAATATTGACATCATATGCGACTCCTACACGGAACCCTTTGAAGTCGAATCCAAGAAGAGCTTGGGCAGCATCGCGAAAACGATACCCGGCACCAAACCTCAAGGAGATATCCTTTTCAGGTGTGAAATGGTATGCACCATAAGATTGTACCATAATTTCATTTGCAGCCGACATCGCCTGAAACAAGAACTGAGGTGTGATGGTCCATTTATCGGTCACATCAATATCAAAAGTACCATGTCCTCTGAAGCGCCTAGCCAAATTATCTTGGGTAGAAGTCGTCAAAAATGATGTGTATTCAGGTTCTGCCAAGTGTTTAACCGCAAAACCTACATTCAGTCGCATTTTCTTATTCAATGCAGAAGTCAATCCGATTCCGATTCCAAAGTCACCGAACCCGGAGCGGTCCTCACTTACGTTCATCAAATCGGCACTGGTACTGCCCGATCGAATTTCATCTTCAAACCGAGCGTCCGTTTTATCGATTCTTCTTTGGTGATACCCTCCTTCTACACCCAAGGTCAAATGGGTATTTCCTTTCTTACCCAAGCCCAAGTGGTAAGCGGCACTAGCCATGATAGTCGTATTGGTCAAAGCAACAGTACCTGCTTTATCATTCACCAATACAACTCCCAAACCTACCCAGTCTTTCTTTCCGAATCCCCTAAAAGCAGGAGCGTCGAGATAGACCGAAGGAGTTACAAATTGATTTTCAATGACACTTCTCCACTGATCCCGATAAATACCCCCTACTCGGAAAGTACCTTCATAAGAACCGGTCAACGCCGGGTTCAATGTGAGTGGAGCCAAATAGAATTGAGTGAAGTGAATATCCTGTGCTACCAATCGCAGAGGCGACCCACTAGGACAATGGTTTTTCTCAATATGGGAGCTATAGTAATGTTTTGAACCATCCT
>JAHDCE010000274.1 GCA_020630045.1 Saprospiraceae bacterium
GACACCTTCGTCACTTTTGATCCGGTGACATTTGATGAAAAAATAGAAGTAATCCAAGGCGAACCCTTGGACTACGGCAAAGATGTAGTGGGCTACGCCGTCAAACAACGATGGGCTTGGAATGAAAAAACGAATCGCCTGGAATGCCGATTGCTCTCCATGTCGCCTAGGAAAAAAGTCTTTGATGAAGCCGGTAGTTTTATCTTTCTCCGGTCTTTATATCAAGTCGTATTTTAAGTACCCGTCCAAAAGTAATCATATTGTCCATGCGGCGGATTTTCGCAGTAGACTGCGTTGTGAAAATCCTTGCGTAGCTAGGCTATGCGCGGTTTTCACGCCTTGACTACCACAAAAATCCACTCGCCTGTATCTATACATTACTTTTGACCGAGTACTTAATTGTCATTCCTCCTAGAATTTCGTAACTTTGTAGAACGGGCGACGACCGGTTAAAACATACTTTTTCCGGAAGGACAAGGACAATTCAAGGGCAGCAATCAACAGTTCAATAAATGAGTTTTCATTTGTTGGGCAATTATTATTTTGCTAAAGAAATTTCGAGGAGAAGAATGCCTGAATTCGTACACCTACATTGTCATACACAATACTCACTACTAGATGGGGCTTCCGACATCGGTACCATGATGCGTAAGGCCGCAGCCGATGGTCAGAAGGGAGTCGCCCTGACCGATCATGGAAATATGTTCGGTGCTTTCAAGTTCGTCGCCGAAGCGAAAAAGAACAATATCAAGCCCATTATCGGTTGTGAATTTTATATGGTCGAAGACCGTCATCGCAAGTCATTTTCAAGAGCGAAAAAGGAAAGGGACAACCGTTTCCACCAATTGCTACTCGCCAAGAATCGGGTCGGATATGAAAACCTGTGCAAACTATGCTCCTTAGGATTCATAGAAGGATTGTATTCCAAATACCCCAGGATTGACAAGGAGCTGTTATTGCAACATCACGAAGGGCTAATCGCCACTTCATGTTGTATCGGCGCTGAAATTCCGCAAGCCATCATCAACGGGGACTTGGAGAAGGCGGAAAAGCTGGTGAAGTGGTGGTTAGACCTTCTAGGCGAGGACTTTTATATCGAAATACAAAGACATAGAGGACTGGAAAACATCACCAACTTCGACCCGACGGTCGGGAAACAGGTGGACACCAAACTCAGCCAAGAAGATGTCAATCAGCAACTCCTCATTTTTGCAGACAAGTACAATATCAAGGTCATCGCGACCAATGATTCCCACTATGTGGAAGAAGACGATTACTTGCCCCATGACATCCTACTTTGTATCAATACCAATAGCTTGTTGGACGAATCGAGCCGGTTCAAATTTCCGAGTTCTGATTTTTACTTCAAGACGCAGGCGGAAATGAACAAGCTGTTTCACGACCGCCCGGACTCCATCGACAATACGATGGAAATATTCAGTAAAATCGAACCTTTGCAATTGGCGAGGGATGTACTCTTGCCGGCTTATCCGGTGCCGCCGGAATTCGATACCCAGGACGACTTGCTTCGAGATTTGACTTACAAGGGCGCCCAAAAAAGATATGGTACTATCACGCCCGAAATCAAGGAGCGTTTGGATTTCGAATTGGATGTTATCCGGAATTCCGGGTATCCCGGGTATTTCCTCATTGTACAAGACTTTACCACCTCCGCTCGGGAAATGGGCGTCGCAGTAGGTCCCGGTCGTGGTTCGGCAGCCGGTTCGGCGGTCGCTTATTGTATTGGTATCACCAATGTCGATCCCATCAAGTACGATTTGCTGTTTGAGCGTTTCCTTAACCCCGAACGGGTTTCCATGCCGGATATCGATATTGACTTCGATGATGAAGGCCGGCAAAAGGTCATTGATTACGTCATCGACAAATATGGTAAAAACCAGGTCGCGCAAATCGTTACTTATGGTACGATGGCGGCCAAATCTTCCTTGCGTGATGTAGGTCGTGTCATGGATGTGCCGCTACATGAAGTGGACGCCATCGCCAAGTCTTTCCCCTTGAATCTGAGTGCTACGCTCAATAAGGTGTTAAAGGACGGAGGTATCGATCAGAAGCTCAAAGGAAAGATGAATTCCGAGGACATCGAAAAGGCCAATAAGTTCCGTGAGATGTCCGAGCAGCAAGACGAAATCGGAGAATTAATTCGTACTGCAAAGAAATTGGAAGGCTCCGTTCGGAATACAGGTATCCATGCTTGTGGTGTAGTGATTACGCCGGACGAAATCACTAACTATGTTCCCGTCAAGGTGGATAAGGGAGCGGAGATGTTGGTCTCCCAATTCGACAACTCCGTCGCGGAAGATGCGGGCTTGTTGAAGATGGATTTCCTAGGACTCAAAACCTTGACTATCATCAAGGATGCCGTGAAAATGGTGAAAATCAATCACGGTGTCGAAATCGATCCGGAAGAAGTTCCCCTGGACGACCTTCCGACATATCAATTGTTCCAAAGGGGAGAGACGGTCGGCGTATTCCAATACGAATCCGACGGGATGCAGAAGTATATGAAGGAACTGGTTCCTTCTACTTTTGAAGATCTTATCGCGATGAACGCGCTCTATCGTCCGGGACCATTGGAATATATTCCGAGTTTCATTAACCGGAAACATGGACGGGAACCGATCGTTTACGATTTGGATGCTAACGAAGAGTATCTGAAAGAGACCTATGGTATCACGGTTTACCAGGAGCAGGTGATGCTGCTTTCGCAGAAATTGGCGAACTTTTCCAAGGGGCAGGCCGATATGTTGCGTAAGGCAATGGGTAAAAAGAAAAAAGCCCTCATCGACAAATTGTTCCCCTTGTTCATCGAAGGAGGAAAGGAGAACGGTCACGATGAAGAAACCCTCAAAAAAATCTGGAAAGACTGGGAGGCATTCGCTTCTTATGCCTTCAATAAATCACATTCGACTTGCTATGCTTTCGTCGCTTTCCAAACCGCATTTTTGAAAGCCAATTATCCGGCGGAATTCATGGCATCGGTACTGACGCACAACTCCAAGGACATCAAAACACTGACCAAGTACCTAAGGGAGTGTAAGCGGATGGGCATCGACGTGCTTCGTCCGAATGTCAATCAATCCCGACACAAATTTTCAGCGAATAAAGACGGACAAATCTTGTTCGGTTTGGCAGCACTCAAAGGAGTGGGAGAAGGTCCTGTCGATGATATCATTAAAGAAAGGGAAGACGGCGGGCCGTTCGTTTCCATATTCGATATGACACGTCGATTAGGACTCAACACCGTCAATAAACGGGTGATGGAAACCTTGGCTTACGGAGGCGGTTTCGATGGATTCGGGGCGGAGTGTCGTGCCCAATACTTCGCACCTTCCGAAAAATATGACACCCTCATCGACCACGCCCGGAAATATGGACAAGCCTATCAGCAAATCCAGTCCGAAGCGGCGAATTCTTTGTTCGGCGGTACAGGGGAAGTAATGATAGAAGAACCGAAATTGCCACAGGTGAACCCTTGGCCTTTGATTGAAAAATTGGAGAAAGAAAAGGAAGTTGCCGGCATTTATATCTCCGGTCATCCCTTGGATGATTACTCTTTAGAAATCAAGAATTTCACCACTTGCACCCTAGGAGAAATCGAACGTTTCAAGCATCAGAAAATTAATGTGGCGGGCTTAGTTTCAGTCGTCAATCATAGAATCAGTAAGAAAGGAACGGGTTGGGGGATTTTTACGATTGTCGATTACAACGATATATTGGATATCCGGATGTTCGGCGAAGATTACCTCAAATTCAAAGACTTGCTCCGCCAAGGAGAAGTGGTTTACATTAAAGGGCAATACAAGAACCGCTGGAACAGCGAAGAGTTCGAATTCAGGGTAGATGATGTTCGCCAATTAGACGCCGTCGGCGAAGAATTGACGGATTCGATTACCTTGAAAATTCCGGTCGATACCATTTCGTCGGAATTGATCGATGGAATTGAAACTTTGTGTGAAGAACACAAGGGCAAACACGCTTTGAAAATTACCCTGCTCGATTTGAAAAATAAAACCAAGATGCGTTTGAAGTCACCGGACAAAAAGGTGAATGCGGATAGTGATTTTATTAAAAAATTGGATGAGATGGGTTTGGTACATCAGGTGAATTAATAATTTCAAACAATTTCAAGGCTCCTAGTCGGTTAAGATGGCCAGTAGGTCGTTTGGATTATAAAAATCAAGTTGATAGCCTGCCTGTTTTAACTTTAGAGTGGCCTTGCTTTTTTCTTCATCAGATAAATTGGCGAATTCGAAATGTATGATTTTTGGACGATACTTGTTCAAGTCGAATTGTTTTAGGATAACATAATCATGACCTTCTGCATCAATTTGAAGCAAGTCGAAATGTTGGATTCCCGCTCCTTGTAGGAGTTGGTCAACTGTTATGCACTCTATTGGTATTTCTTTGATGTATTTTTTCAAAGTTTCATAAGAGTACCCTTTGTCCCTATGGACTTTCCCCCTTCCGGTCGTCCAATAAGCTTCATCAAGCGCATTTCTATCCGTGCTTAACGAAGAGATACCTTTCACCCATTCCGGAAGTTCTTCGAATCCGGCGGGATCGATGGTATACATATTTGAAATACCATTTTTATCTGAAATTGCTTTATTGACAAAAGTCAAATTTTGAATTCCCTTGTAATTTTCTTGTAATTGTTTGAAATAAAAAGGAATCGGTTCTACTAAAACCCCGGTCCAATGATACTTTTGTATCAGTTTGAAGATAGGATCGAAACTTTTTCCGTCACAAGCACCGATTTGTATGAATGTGAAGTTTTGATGATTCACTTTCTTGACGGCCTTTTCAAAAGGGTTTTGGTTTGGAATGAACTTATGTTTTATTTTATTGAATAGACCCATTGGATAAAATTATTATTTTAGTTGAACAAGGTAATGATTTTTAAATTTTGTACAGAAGCAGAACCGCTATTTTGGGAATAAATGAGGCTGTCACAATAAAACATTGACCTAGCTACTTTCAAACAGCTTCTCATACTCGAAATAATTTTTCATGATGCGACAAGGAAAAAAAGTACATGTAAACGCCTTCGGCGAAACACCGATGGAGAGTGTGGACGAATATGTGGAAATCGTTGACCAAGCATATCCGGATACTACTTCTCTTAATAGCAAGGATGTCGTTTTGCAAGTTAAAAGTTCCGCCATCGGTTGGGTGGATTTGATGATGACCAGCGGTCAATACCAACACCAACCGCGTTTGCCATATACACCCGGATTAGAATATAGCGGAGTGGTTTTGTGGAAAGGTGATGATGTGTCTCATGTCGATATTGGAGATAGAGTGATGGTCGATGGTTTTTTGTGTGGGCCACGTACCTCTGGCCCTTATCAGAAATATGGTGGTTTTTCCACCTACGCCGTAGCGCCGAAAGAAGCGATTATCCCTATTCCCGAAAGTTTGAATTTTGATCAAGCCTGTAATTTATTAGGCAGTTATGAAACCGCTTATTATTGTTTGAAAACGAGTGGCGGATTGCAAGCCGGCGAAACCGTATTGATTCACGGAGCCTCAGGTGCGACGGGGATGGCAGCGGTGCATATCGCCAAGTTACTAGGTGCTACAGTTATTGCGACCGGCCGCTCGGATGAAAAACTTTCAATCGTAAAATCACAAGGAGCGGATTACGTCATTAATACCTCTCCGACGAATAAAGAAGATAAAGTCAGTAAGTTCCGGACGGAAGTGAAATCCCTGACCGGAGGGAAAGGAGTGGATGTCGTTTATGATGGCGTAGGAGGGGCGATTTCTGAAGAAAGCCTGCGATGTGTGAAATTCGGAGCGAGATTTTTGATTGTCGGATGGGCATCGACTCCATTTGTCGCCAAAGGCAAAGGCAAAAGAGGTGCGCCGAATGCCAACCGACTTCCGACGAATTTGATTTTGATGAAAGGGTTGAAAGTCCTAGGAAGTCCGATGGTCATCGCTACTCAAAACGATATTAGTATCCGCACTCAAAGACTCAAGGATATATTCCGATGGGTGGAAGACGGAAAAATCAGTCCCTACGTTTCCCACGTTTTTTCAATGGCGGATATCAAGGAAGCGATGCGAGCGAAATGGAATGGGAAAATTATCGGAGGGGCGGCGGTTAGGCCCGATGTTGAGTTGATATGATTTCCTTTTCGGAAAATTTATTATTTA
>JAHDCE010000275.1 GCA_020630045.1 Saprospiraceae bacterium
TGTTCGAGATGTCCACAATAATATGCGATGACTTCTTGTAATAAAGAAAGCCCTTGTTGGACCAATCCCATTTCAATACAATATTCCACCGCCTTGAAACCGTTTTTGACTTCTTTATTTTTATATGAATTGATTCTTTCTCCTAGTTTTTCCAACAAGGGGCCGAAGGGAGCAATTCCGGAATCCGGAGTTTTATTGGTTTTTGATTTGATTGCTTGGATATTGTCCCTTACCTTTTCGAAAACTTTTCCTTCAATAATTTCTTGGCCCCGAACCGTGGTCATCACTCCTTCCAGTTCTACTAAATTGTTGGCGAGCTGGTTAAAAACCAAACTCAAAGAGTCGGAAATTCCACCACCTGAGTGGCTATCACTGGTGCGTAAAAGGTCGACTAAGTTGGCGGTATATCCATTTTGAATAAAATCCGACGCGGCATGCGACCAGTCTTGGAGATGGGCGAATGATTTGAGTTCGAGTAAGGGAGCGATTCGTTCTTCTGGTTTGATTCCATCTTCTTTGCTTTTGACGATGCTCGCGAATTTTTTTGGTCCGGTCAATTGGTTGGTGACTTTCTCGAAAGCACCGTATGAGATGGAGCCGATTTTGATGTTTTTGACCGCTTTTAGGTAATTCATCAATACCATGCCCAGCATCGGTAGAGAACGGAAGCCGTGGGTGATATCGAAATAGACTTCATCGCCTTCGTCGATATGATCGCATACGGTTTGGAATATTTTCCAAATATCCGATTCGTGAAATCCTTCTTTAATATCGACGGCTTCGATAGGGAAGGGGAGGTTCATTTCTTTGAATCGCTCCTTCATGCCCCGCTCGTCGTCTTTTAGGTGCCCATCTTCTTGTTTGTATTCACCTTTGATATATAATGGCTCGTATTTCTTTCCCTCCCAACTGTCCCTGCGGGCGTCCGCTGTGGTGAAAATGTAACCTTTGTCTTGTTCCGTCCAATCCTTACAAATCAAATCTACTGCCGCTTCTTGAACGAAACGGACGAGCTGGCTCTGTTTTCCTTGGTATTCGTAGTGACATCTGACGTAAGCTGCGTTGCCTAGGAAGGCTATGAATTTTTTTGGCATGGTGGGGTGGGTTTAGGGTTGTACAGTGTTGTTATGGAATTAAAAATACTTGGAACCTAACTTTTACCTTGCAATTGTTGAATAAGTATAGTGCATTTATACGGCATTTAATCGGGGCTTCCAAATTTTATTTCATTTAAATGTCGGTCGGAGCGTAATGGTACTAGTATTTCCTAAACCGGACGAAATTGAATTCGACGGTTTTTTTGTTGCCTTGTTCTACGACCTTTCGGTGTGAGGTGGATACATAGCAGTCGATGCCCTCCGACTTGAGTAGATTGACGAGATGGAAGGTGAATGTGAATTCCCCTTGTAGGTGTAGTGACAAAGTTCCCTTATTTCGCCGTAAGGCGAGAATGTCCTCCTTGTACTGTTGTGCCAATATGGCGACGCGGTCGCCGGACCATTGCGGGTCGATGGCGGGGAAGGGGAGGTCTTCGACGTTTTGGAATTGTCGGATGGCGGCTTCCATTTGTTCGGCCGGCCATTTGTTCGATGGGTGATTCGTGAGATTGATGAGCATGGTGTTGTTTTGTTTAATAGATGTTATCATGAAAAATTGAGTATAGCCAAACCGTTATTTTGAAAATCCACTTCGTTATTCCCCTTAAACGTAGCTACGGCTATGCTTTGCGGCGAATGCCTCGTCTATTCCCAAAATAACGATTTGTCTTTGATACAAAAAATTCCATGATAACATCTAATGGGTTAATGAAAGTTCTTTAATTAATTGGTCGAGAGCGCCATTCATGATCATTGTTTTGTCGATGACCCGGATATCGTGTTGAGTGGCTCTGTCGGCATACCCTTGTTTTAGTTTTCCTTGTTTGTTATGATAATTGCTGAGGGAAAACAAAATGGGGCGAACGGCAATACCGAAATGTTCTTTAAAAGAGCTTTGCAAATATACGGCTCGGTTGAATTGTCCTTGCATTCTGAGTCCCGTTTTGCATTCGATTATATATGGTGTGTTGTCTTTGATGAACAAAACGTCTATCTCGTTGCCGGCGCGTCCTTCTTGGATTTGGACACTGTGGGCGATGTGTTTGTCGGTACAACCCGTCCGTTGTTTGATTTCGGCATAAACGTATTCTTCTAGCCAGCCACCGATGAGGTATTCCCGTTCACGGGGATTGATGGTGGCGTCGGGGGATTTTAAAAATTGGATGTCTGACAAGAATTTGCCCATGCCTTTTTGGATGTCGTCGGGTGAAATCCGTTTGTTGTTTTTCCATTTGTCGTCTCTGAGGTCGGAAAGGAATCGGTGGAAATTTTTTCCGAATCGGTCGGTGATGAATGCGGTGAAAAACAATTGGGTGAATGTTGCCGGTCGGATGAGCCGGTTTCGCTTGGAAGCGACCTTAATCCCGTAGCAAGCCAAGTATTCTTTGATACCCATCGGGTAACTTAGGTTTTTGCTCGGTTCTTGTGATGGGGATATGACTTGAAATGAGTTGTCTCCTATGTTGAGGTACACCATTTTCGCGGATTTGAACTGCTCGAAAAATTGGTAAGCTCCTAGGGACATCATCTTGGTGCCTCCGGTAATATTTACGATATATTCCGCTTCGGGATCGACGATGTTTTGGGCTAATTTTCCTTGTATGTCCGTGAGGGAAAATGCGTTAACTTCGATACGTTTAATCATGTTCTCAGCGAGTTCGGACGCGACGATAATCATTTCCGTTTCGGCTTTCATCTGGGGGGTGGATACCAGCCAATATTCGTCCACGTCTTTGGCTTCGTTGATGAAGAGGACGTTGGGCACGGTTTGTTTGGAAACGAGTGATATTAGGATTTTCGATTTCATTTTATGGATGTTTTAGTCGTTTTCTTTATTGGGAGATTGACGGTTGTCGGATCTGATAATTCTCCATATGAGTACACCGTCTTCTTCGGTCTGTTGCATATGGTCGTATTCTTTGGCGACGTAGTTCGCATCGATTCCGACGATTTCAGGCATTTCAATCAGATGTATATGACAGATGTAATGACAATATGACTTGCCGGTGGATTCCTCTTCGCAAATAATGGGGCCGTCTTGTTGCATATATGGCTCGAATTTGAGGTATCTCGGTTTTTCTTTCGGAGGTGTTATCATCTGTTGTCCGATTTGTTGTGACCATTGTCGGATGTCGGCTTCGTCGGCGAGGTATGCTTCTTCACACCTCATGATTTCTTGTCCTTCGTGGATGAATTTGACGGTCAGTCTTTTTTCTAAGCTGGCTTCCCAATCTGTCCTGGTTTTGCTGAACCAGACCATGATGGTGACAAAAAATGTCAATATGCCGATCCACGGGTCGAGTGAATTGCCCCACCATACTTTGAGGGGTTCGGTATTCCATATTTCTGATACGGGTTTGGGTTCCCAGGTGATAATGATGAACAGTGTTAGGATAATGGTTAATAACAATAGGATTTGGTTGGATGTCCTGTTCTTATTGAGTCCGAATTTTATGATTTTGTACATTTTGTATTGGTTTTACGATTATTACTTTTACACATAATTTTTTTAAAAAAAACTTATCTATTTTTCGGCGAAAGCCGATTCCTTAATTTTAAAAATGATTTGTGGTCGTCTCCTCTGACGAAGCCTACAAAATTGATTTGTCCTAGGAGCGAGCGTCGGAACAATTGCATGGTTTTGCTCGGGAAAATCCCTTTTTCGATGATGTGGTCGGAAGTGAGCGCATGGAAAAGGTCGATGTCTTTTTTGAGTCGTTTGATATAGTTGTCACTGATGTCGGGTTGTCCGTTGACCAGGATAAGACCGGTGATTTCGGGTTGTTCTTTTTCGTGGTGTTGTCGTTCTTTTTTGTGATTGATGGGAAATCCGTGTTTTTTGATGATTTCCTTGATTTTTTGGGTGGCCGATTCGTCAAATCTTGTGTCGGATGAAAAGGTCATGTCATCGGCGAATCGGGTATAAGTCCAACCTTCGGATTCCGCTAAAGCGGATAATTGACGATCTAAAGGTACGCAAACGAGATTGGAAATGACTGGTGATGTGGATGCGCCCATTGGTAATCTACCTTTGAAAGTGACGAGCTGCGCTAGACACCTAGAGGCGTTTTTGGTGAAGTGGAAGGGGCCTTGCCTGAGTACGTGTTCGACTCGATTGATGCGGATACAATGGAAAAAATCTTTGAGGTCGAGGCCGTACACCCATTTTTTACCGACGTGGCGTTTGGCGTTGGTGTAGATGTCGCGGGTGTGGTCTTCGTCTTCCGTAGAGAGGATGAATCCGTAGGAGCAGGGTGGTATGATGCCTGTTCCGATATAAACCGCTTGGAGGTTGTAAGAGAGTTTTTTTTGTATGTCTTTGAGGCTTTTTACCGGTGTTTCAATCAGTCTTTTTTTGCCGTCGGGTTTTGGGATATAAAATTGCCGATAACGTGGCTTGAATGCGATGGCCTTTAATAATGGTAAGTCGATTTTGAGTAACCCGGCTAGTGACTTGAGGTTGTCGGCTTCTATGAATCTTTCTGCGACTTCCTTGAGATCGTAGGTGGTGGGTTTTTCTTTGATGTAGGGGGCTTTGTAGTACATTTTTTTTAGTTAAAAGTTAGGAGTGAAAAGTGAATAGTGATTTTTTAGAAGAATAGGGTGTGGATTTCTTTTCGGATCCTTTGTGTATTGATTTCCATTCCTAGTCTTGTCATGCGTTGGTATTCGTCTTCGGTCATGGGGACGATGAATAGTTTATCTGTGGTTTTGTGAACGATGGGTTGTGCTAGGTTTTTGAATTCATCGATGTCTTTGGGTTTGGCTTTTCCTAGGAATACTGATTTTTGGACGCGTGACAGACCCATTTGTTTACAATTTTTGGCGATGATGCCCCGGTGTTTGTCGTTGGAGATGTCGTATATGATCCAAGTGTACATGCGCTTGTGATTTAGTCTTGTTTCAAGGAGGATGCGAATGCCCGTGCTTCGGCCAGTAGGACGAATTCGGGATGGTGTGTTTTGTTGTTGTATTTCATTTTTTTGAATTTCATGAACTCGTTGATGGCGTGTACGAGTACCCTTTTGCCGTGGTCGCTGATCCAGAGTCCGCCGTCTTTTTTGATGGTGTGTTTTTTGCCGATTTTCTTTTGCGAAGCCAACCTGAATACGACTTGGTCGATCCATACCCGATAGGGTTCGATAAAATCGAAAACCATGGCTTTGAACCGGTGTCCGTCGCGATGGAGGAATCCGACGTATGGATTGATACCTGCGGAGAAAAGCGCTTCTTCGACTCGGGCATATAAGATACCATATCCATAATTCAACATGGCGTTGAAGATGTCTTTGGCAGGTCGCCGGCTCCTGCCTTCAAAGCGGAACCCCGGTGGAACGATTTGTCCTAGGGTGGTGAAATAGAACCGTCCGGCGGTTCCTTCGAGTCCTCGGATGGTGTCTGCGATTTCGTCAATGGACTCCGCTTCCAATGCCAATACTTTTTCTTTGAGTCCGGTGAGGTGTTCGATGCAGTCGCGGCATAATTCGGGGTCGGGGTTTGACCTTGATTTTAACTGAAGTGAGATGAATTCGGATTGTCTTTCCAGCTTTTGGCTTGTCCAGTTTTTTATATGTTTCACCCCCTCTTTTCCGATGCTGGCTTCTAATTGCCTCTTTTGGATTTTGGTGGTAGAGGAGGGTTGTGTGGACAGAAACCTACCCACTGGCATGCCAAAGTGGTTCATAACCAATATGCTGACGTTGTTTTGTGCTGCGAGCATGATGGCGTCGGCGGAAAGTGAAGTGTGTGTAGAAAGCCAAATGCCGTCCACTTCTTTGGGGGAGAATTGTTCTTTTTTCACCCTTTGGTTTTCGTCGAATACGATGACTTCGAACAACCTGTCTTTGACCCTGAGTTTGGCACCATATGATTGGAGATATATTTGCATGATAGCTCTTTTTTGATTAGCTTCACTCTAAGTACGGACATGGGCTTTTTTTTTAAAAAAATGATTTGATGATGAGAAAGACTATCTGATTGTTTACATTTATTTTACAAATTGTAAACATTGATTTAACTCAGGAATTGAGAAAAACTGAAAAATGTCACAGAAATTCGGCAACTCC
>JAHDCE010000276.1 GCA_020630045.1 Saprospiraceae bacterium
TCCGAGAAGAAGATATCACGAGTATGAAGGCTGTCCGAAGGTTATTGAACCTAGGTACTGCCATGTAATACAACCGTATTGACCCTACTTATTGTAACCTACATAACCGAAAGCCCGGCTCCTTTTAGGATGCCGGGCTTTTCGTTTGCCCCCTACTCCGAATAGGATGATTTGGCCACCCTCAAGAAATCTTCGGGTGATAATGCCCCCTCTATTCGATCGACAATTTTTCGATCTGCACGAACGAACATCAAAGTCGGTAATGAGATAACCTCCAGCCTATCCGCGTATTTTCGGCCGACCTTTGAATCCACGTCTAATTTTACACAAACGAAACGGGCTTCCATATACCCCTCGACATCAGGATTTGAAAACACTTCTCGATCCAAGTATTTACAAGGAGGACACCACGTGCCATAAAAGTCAATAAACACCATTTTACCCTCTTTCTTGGCTCGCTCAAACACGCCTTCCATTGAATTTTCAATAAAATGAATAGAAGGAATATCACTGGTGGGTTCAGCAGGTGGATTCGTGCCGATACAAATACCCAAAAGGCACATTAAAATCATTGTCATTTTCATGGAATCATTTTTTGTAATAGAAATAAAAACAATCATTCATATATGCCCCATTGATGGGTTCCGTTACTAAAAAAATGTTTTATAATCGAAATAAAATCTATAATCCGTGAGGGTGTTGTCGAACAAAAAATTCGGATTTAAAAATTGTATTCCCTCTCCTTAAAAATTTCATTCTAACACCTATTCTACAAACGGAATTGTTTTGATTTTTTAAAAATTCAATTTATTTTTGGGTATAACCTGGCATCCCAAAACTACCCCAAACAACATATTCACTTCCATATTTTGATAAATTCCACCACTTATATAGCGTATATATAAGCGGCCATTTTATAATTCTCAAAACCAATTTTCTATGAAAAGCATCATTTCATTTACTTGTGCCATACTATTGACTACCATAGGAGCCAATGCACAAAATCTTCCCGTCGATTTTTCCGCGATCCCTCCGGTTCCATTGCCAAATCCGGAAACTTACCCCTATCCGATTGAAGAAAATATCGAAGAACTAAAAATGCTGTCAGCTCGGCAAGGAATGGACGAAATCGAAGAAACCCCGGTATCATCAATTTCATCTCCTTTTGATCCGAATACGAATCATGTTCGGGGATTCAACCCCTTCCCTTCTTCTGCGACATCAGATGAAACAGATTTGACCAGGGCTTTCTCAAATCTCGAACCGGCAGACTTGATTTCCGGGTTCCCCAATTACCCTTTCAGTGCAGTTGTCAAAATTTCAATGGAGATGAAGGACGAATGGGGAAATATTACGGGCACGGGGTCTTGCTCCGGTATTATGGTCGGCCCTAGGCATGTCATGACTGCGGGTCATTGTATAGCCGGTCACAGTCCTAAAACATCTCTTAATTTCGGACCGAATTCATTTGTAGTACCTGCTTACAATATGGGGAATGTCCCATATGGATTCGCATACATCAGCGAATGGCATTCCTTCAACGGATGGGTCAACAGCGCTGATTGGAATTATGATATCGCACTTCTAGTATTGGATCATGACATTGGAAACCAAGTAGGTTGGCTAGGAAGGGCATACACAGAAAACAGTGACTGGTTCACCAATTCCGGTGTGACCAAATTCAGTGTAGGATATCCCGGATCGGATGATTTCGGCAACCCTGTATTTGAAGGCGGAGAAAGAATGTATGCCATGCAAGGATTTTTTGACTGGGTGGAGTCATTCAATTCTGTGTGTCATAATAACATTGGATTTCATGGTCAAAGCGGAAGCGGACTTTACTATAAAGAAACCGAATCCGACAGATATGTAGTTGGCGTTTTGAGTCATGGCAATGGCACATATGCACCATATTATACCTGCCACACACACATGGATCAAAATATTTTCGACAGCTTTAATAATACCATTGCCAATACCAATGTAAGTACCGTGGAGCTCGATGACGAAGCTATGGTTCAAACCATTCCCAACCCTACATCGGGGCAGCTTATGGTTTCGTTTTCCACAAACGAATCGGCCTTTTCTCAAATGAGTTTAATGGATATACAAGGAAAAACTTTGTACTCAGAACAATTGTCCGGAGGTTCGACTCATCTGCTTGACATTTCAAAATTTACTCCTGGAATATATTACCTGCACTTTAAAGGACAAGAAAAAACAATTGTCAAAAAAGTGGTGAAGTATTAGACATTATTACGAATTAGATTGTATGGCTATAATTGATTTTTCATCCTCACTCTTCTTCATGTACTCATCATGGTAGCTACGGCTACCAGATTCCGTGCATTCATCAATTGAGAATAAAATCTCTAATTCTAGCTCTCATAAAAACAATTCATAATAATGTCTATTAGATGTTATATGTAAAAACAAAAAGGAAGTTGCTAGTGCAACTTCCTTTTATATTTAGACGCGGGGGCTGGACTCGAACCTGCGACCTCCGGGTTATGAGCCCGGCGAGCTACCTACTGCTCCACCCCGCGGTGCAAATATACAGTTATTTTAACATGAAATACAAATTAGTTTGGAAATAAAGCCTAGGCTTTGGGGTAAGCCGCTGATTGTTAACACAAAAAAATATAATCATGAAATTTCCTACAACACTAAATCTTCATTTCACGGTATTTCTTTAAAGTTAACCAAGTTGATTATCTTCGAAACTCAATTGAACAGAATATGCTATCCTTTTTTAAAGAAAAATTCGAGCAAGACGGCATTTACCTCAAAGCCGACCATTACAAAGAGTGGCCGATGGAAGTCGGTTACAAAAAAGAATTCAAGTGGAGATTGATGGCTACCCAAGCCAATACCTTCATCATGGTTTTACATTGCGACGAGCCGCTCAGTCTTCCCGTTTATCACAAATATGTCGGAGGATGTATGAAGTACGCGAATAAGAATCACACGGGTTGGCCCAAAGGGCTACAATCGGGAGTTATCAGTATCCCGGTCATCATTTGTCCTTCCGCTAGTGCCGAAGTCAAGGCGAATGTACTGAGTCCTCCGGGCACACACTTCGGAGCTTTCGAATTGCCGGTGGTCTTGGAGACCGAAACCAGACAAATGTATTATTACGAAAAAACACAATTTTGGGGGTGGGCGTTTTACCCATATATCCACAAACAAATCAGAACCTATGTCGTAGATACTTGGAGTCGGGCCATCTCAGCGACTAGCCCTTCTTCCGAGGAACCCATTTGATTTCCTCTACCTCCAACAAATGGGCGAAGTAGCGTCCTAGGACAAAAAAGTAATCCGATGCCCTGTTCAGGTATTGAATCACCAGCGAATCAACAGTCTCGCTATGGCTCAGAGCAATGACTCTCCGCTCGGCCCTACGACAGACCGTTCTGGCCAAGTGGCAATAAGAAACGTGTAAATGTCCGCCCGGCAAAACGAAATGCTTCAGTGCGGGTAACGCTTCATCCATACGATCCATTTCTTCTTCCAATAAAGAAATATCAGCAGCTTCTATATCGGGAGTCATCATGTTCTTGTCCGGATCGGACGCCAAGGAACTACCGATGGTGAACAATCTATTTTGAACGGCTTCCAATACGGATTGAACACGTTCTTCCTCGGCAACATCCCTGATTAACCCGACAAAGGCGTTCAGTTCATCTACGGTGCCATAGGACTCTATTCGTAGATGATCTTTCGGCAATCTTTTACCGCCGAACAAGGAGGTTTCACCCTTGTCTCCCGTTTTTGTATAAATTTTAAACGCCATACTGTTTTACTTCATTTCTTTACGTAAGGCGGACAATAGCATATTGACATGATTGGCATCACAACTATGTCCCATCAATCCGATACGCCACAATTTACCGGCAAATGCTCCTAGGCCTCCTCCAACTTCAATATTGTATTTTTCCAACATCAATTTTCTGAGTGGCTCCTCATCCAATCCTTCCGGAAGGAAAACGGAGTTCAACATCGGTAAGCGGTATTTTTCATCTACCAAGTAGCGGAAACCTAATTCCTCTAACCCTTCTTTGAGTAGCAAATGGGTTTCGTAATGTCTACGGAAACGATTCTCCAATCCTTCTTCCAAAACCAATCTATAAGCTTCGCGCAAAGCGAATACTTGCGAAATGGGCGCGGTATGATGATAAGCCCTTTTGGCTCCGGCCCAATAGTTCATCACCAAGGATAAATCCAAAAACCAACTTTGTACTTTGGTCTTGCGGTTCCGCAATACCTCCACTGCCCTATCGCTAAAGGAAACGGGCGACAACCCGGGAGGTGCAGACAAACATTTTTGCGTACCCGAATAAATGGCATCTATCCCCCACTTATCCACTTCCAACTCGGTTCCACAATAACTGGTCACAGCATCTACGACCAACAATGCTCCTTTGTCATGAACCATTTTGCTAATTTCTTCCAAGGGTTGTTTTACGCCCGTACTCGTTTCCGCATGAACGATGGCCACGATTTTGGGATCGCAATTTTCCAAGGCCGCTTTTACTTGTTGCGGGTCGATGGGTTTTCCCCACTCTTGCTCCACCTTGTGAACCTTGGCACCACATCTTTCCGCAATATCAGCCATTCTTCCACCGAATACGCCGTGAATACAAATCAAAGCTTCATCTCCCGGTTCCAATAGGTTTACCAAGCAAGTTTCCATACCGGCCGAACCGGGAGCAGATACTACAAAGGTCAAATTATTTTGGGTTTTGAATGTAGCTTGAACCATGGTCTTGACCTCGTTCATAATCGTTACGAACTCCGGATCCAAATGACCGATCATCGGTGTCGCCAATGCTTTGTAGACCCTAGGGTGCATATCACTAGGTCCGGGACCCATCAATACCCTCGGACTCGTATTCAATTCTTTGATTTCCATTTCTTCAAATTTTGTGCAAAGAAATAGAATTTTCTATTGAACTTGTTTATAAAATAGCCCACATGGCTACAAAATTATCTTTCCCTTGATTCAAAACACGAAAAACGCCCCGGTTATATATCTTTCAAAATAGGCGTTTCATTTATTTCTTGTACAACTTGTCCGCCGTTTTCAAATCCAATTGACCGATTGGCAAACCATTATCCAGTTGGAATTGTACCAAGGAGTTTTTTGTCGTTTGATCCAAATCGTCTCCTCGTCCTACGTCATAGCCTTTGCGTTTCAAGGCGGTTTTCAATTCATCAATGGCTTGGGTGCCCTTCAATGGATAAACCTCTACTTTTTTCTTTTTTCCCACACTGCGGACCACTGTATATCCGGACAATTTCATCGGCTCGTTTTCTATGGTTTCATGGCGAGGTTGATTGACTTGGTATTTTATATAAGCCAATTTTCGTTTTACACGAATTTCTGTCGCTACTGCTTGGTTCTTATACTTATATACGACCTTCTTGTGGGCGGGTACTTTTATGGTTTTGACAAATGGCCCACTAGGAGGAATGACAACAGGAATATAAAAGTCCGCCCTTCCCATCTTAGCACCAACTAGTACCGGCAAGGTTTCTACTTGAGGCTTCATTTCCATAGCGGTCATCATGCTAGGCATGTACCAACTTTGCGTTTCCGTTTTACGATATCCGGCAAAGAAATACCGCTCACCGATGGGCAAACGTACGGTTTCAGTCCGGGCCGGTACTTCGACCACTACGGAATCGTAATCCATATCTCCGGCGCCAACCTCACGTTCTTCTACTACATATTCGATAGAGTCCCAAACCATTTCTTCGGGAACCACCTTTACCTTGGGAATGGTTTTGTAAGCTTCGACCTTCGCATAATTATCCGGCACCGGATTCACCCAGACATCAGCATAATATTTTCCATTTTCCAACTCTGGTGTTGCGAATGGTTGAAAATCATTTTGAGCTTGAACAATAAAACCTCCTAATAGACAAATGATGATGATGCAAATTCTCATGACATATAAGTTTTAATTCAACCTTTTATACCCCGTAGTTCTCCTTGCGTTACAAAATAACTTATTTATTTCTAAAAATATTTTCCGGAAGGAAAATCACAAACTATAGATGCTATCACGAAAAATTGAGTATAGCCAAATCGTTATTTTGAAAATCCACTTCGTTATTCCCCTTAAACGTAGCTAAGGCTATGCT
>JAHDCE010000277.1 GCA_020630045.1 Saprospiraceae bacterium
TATTCGTTTCCCTTTCGGGAATTGAAATCACCATTGCCGAACAAATATTTTTATTCATTTTCATCGTGTTGTCCTCAGCAGGTACGGCAGGTATTCCATCCGGTGGAATCGTCATGATGACCATGGTCGTCAATTTACTCGACATCCCCAATCCTGAATATTACCTAGGACTCTATGTCATGGTCGATCGCTTCTGGGATTACCCGATCACCTCCGTCAATGTTTGGGGGGATTTGATTGGTGCAAAGACAGTGGACTCGTTTATTGAAACTGGGAGAGAATGATTTTCTTATTTCAATAGATGTTATCACGAAATTTTTTGTATGAAAGACGAATCGTTATTTTAGGAATAAGCGAGGCATTCGCCGCAAAGCATAGCCGTAGCTACGTTTAAGGGGAATAACGAAGATGATTTCTAAAATAACGGTTTGGCTATACTCAATTTTTCGTGATAACATCTAATATCAAAATAATACATTGTTCTTTCCTAACTTTCAGTTGACAAGGAACAACAAATGATTTTAAATGACTATCCGAAATCTTATACCAATAATACGTCTCCGTTAGGAGACGAATGTTTATAGCCTGAAAATGTAAAAATATCATCGCGCCCCATAGGGGCTGCCTGATTCCACAACATTTTAGGCGGGCCTCATGGGGCGCAAATTTATATTGTAATAATGGTTGTAAACATTGAACCTCGATGGGTTTCTCTTTCTTGTTGGTGTCAGAATACTGATTCAATTTTACGGAATCCCCTCTACCATACAATCCTTTCCCCAAGGACAATATATCCGTCCCTTAAATTCATTCGTGTCCACATTGGATTTCAATAATTCAACAAAGTCTGCGAATTCTTTTTGGGAATAAGAATAAGAAGCATTTACCCAAAATAAAGTATTTGTGCTAGTCATGACATAATCATGAATCGGACTGAGTCTCATCTTTCGAGTTTCTGTGCACCCAGGACAACCCATTTCAAAGTTCATGCTTTCTTCAAGCCATTCTATTTGTTTTTTTAATGCATACTGACTAGGGTATTTCGCTTCCGCTAAATAAATACGAAGTGGCTTTCTTGTATTTTTTACATGTATATAATGACGGACGACATATTGTGAAGTATCCCCATAAAGAGTGCTGAATGTTCCATGTCCCTTAGGGAATATTTCAGAATTATGTTTTCCATATATAAAAGTATCGGTTTGTATATCAAACCGATACTTTCCATCATATTTTTGTGCTAGCAAAACATCACAATCTTCTTGGAATTTTTTTATTTTGAATTCCTTTTGAATTATAGTTGGAGATACTATACTGTCTTTTGGAATATTAGGGCTTGTTTCCCCTTCCGGGGAATTGGCGGTACAACTTGCAAATAGGAGTATTGCGAAAATGGAAAGTATTTTATTCATTGAACTATATTACGGTTTATAACTTAGTACACTGTAAACAAAGTAAGTTAAAGAATTGGGAACAATATTTTGGCATGAATCAATGAGCACCCGGAGCCTGATAGCCGCAGCTATCATGGCGAGGATGCGAAGCGGAGTCAGGGCAAAAGATGTTTTCAAAATTTAATATTATTTAGTTTACAGCGTACTTAGTACATTGTGTATTAAGTTCTTTGAAAATTTGAGATTTGGATTTTGTATCAAATCAATGAACACCCGGGACCTAATAGCAATAGCTATTAAGGTGAGGATGTGAAGCGGAGTTGAAACAAAAGACAATTTCAAAAATCAAAGTTATTTATTACACAATGTACTTAGATGCATGAAAGACCGGGAAGAGTTGGAAAGGGTGATGAAAAATTATTTTTATACACCATATAAAGAATTCGCATTAGCGCACATAGAGCCTTCTGTACGTCTAATCGCCGATGTAGGAGGAAGAGTAATAAAAGGCAGTTCCAAATTCGGTGGAATTCCGGATTTGCCGAAAGGCAAACAGTGGCCCGAATTGCCTGGAGGCAAAAAGTTGACATTCCTTTGTCAGATAAATTTAAAGGAAATACAAAACTTCTCTATCCAAGAAAAATTACCCGAATGGGGAATGTTGTATTTTTTCTATGATGTGGATTCATGGGATAAGGGACATTGCTTTTATGCTGAAGACATCAGTGATTTACACCAACCTAAACCAGATGCTTCTTTGACGAAAAAAAGAAATTCTTGGCTAGGTAAATTATTTGGATATAAAGGATATACAAAAATGGTCAAAGAGGTTTCCATGAGTATGGAATTAGACTTAAGTATTCCTTCTATCGATTCCCTGAAATATTTGAAATATTGCCGAGAAAACAATTTTTTATTTCATCAATATCCGGTATGTGATGAAGTGGTTTATGAAGAGGATTTATTGCAAATGGATATGGCGAATATTTACAAGTCCGATCATCGGCTCTTAGGCGTTTATCATGAAATACAAGTTGGTGGTTATGAATTGAATTTTGTCAATAATAAAAGTTTTGACGGTAAATACGAAAAATTAGATACTCGACAAATTGGGGAAGCCATGAAATGGGAATTGTTGTTTCAAATGGATTCTGATCGAAATTTAGAGTTGATGTTTGGTGATGCAGGGCGGTTGTATTTTTTTATTCCCTCATCGGCTTTGGCAAATCGAAATTTTGAACGTGTAAGGATGATAGGTGATTGTAACTAGTACACCGTCCCCAAAGTGAGAAGGGGTTATGTAAGAGCCGTGCTTAACTATTTTGAGTCATTTCATTTTGTTGGTAATATTGATTTTAGTCACTAGGATATTTGCTGGTGTAATATATGAGTAACCGGGTCGTGTTTCGTATCTTTATAAACCATTGATTTCCATTTTTTCCTTTGATTGTAAGTTGGGTTGTATTGAGTGGATTTTCCTTTTTTTGGAAAAAAAACTTCTTTTTTTAGGCACTTATTTAGTGATGCCTACTCTTCATTCAGAAGGCTTGGTGGAAGCATCAACAGCCCTTGTGTTTTATGCTCAAAAATTAATAACAAAATCAGATATGATGAAAAAATTATTTTCACTCTTTTTATCTATGACATTGGGAATGGGCTTCATGTTCGGACAGAATATCACATTCGAAGCGCCCTCTACTGTTTTCTCCGGACCGTTCCTTGAAATGACGGATGATGGATTTACTTTGTATTCTTGGTACAAGAGGTCCGGGTTCATGTCCAAAAAAATAAAGGGATTCAGCTCAGGGAATGAAGCTGTTCAAGTAAGTTTTTTAGAAATCCAACGGTTTAGCAAGAGCGGGGAATTGTTAGGAAAAGAATCACATCCTGTAAGAATGGAGGACAAGGGTTCATTAATTGCTAAGTACCAAGTTCATGAGAAATCTTTACGTAGAGGTGACGTCATTGCCTCAGAAGATGATTTGACGATGAAGGATTTGGTAAAGAAATTCCCCAATAGCCTTAAGCATTCCGGTGGTGGTAGCACTGAATCTGCTCCTGCTAATTATGTTGTCGTAAATGTTTCCGGCAAAGGATTGATCGGTAGCAAAAAACCTTATTCGATTACGGTAGAGAAAAATGGTGAAGAAGTATTGAATAAAGAAGTACCTGATATTCCTACAGGTAATCCTAAGGCGGAATGGAAAACACTTCCGGAAAGCAAATTCTATCGTGCGGATGAAGAATCCGTTGTGTTTCCTACATGGTATCGTAAATATGTCAAGAAGGATCGCATGAGTTCCTTTAAAGGTTTTAAACTAGTCGGATATGACAGGGATGGTAAAGTATTGGGAGATAAGGAGCTGACCTTTGATGTTCCCCATGAAATATTTAGGAATGTCGATATTTACGACAATACGGGAATTAGGAAAGGACATCTGTTTGTATTGGGTGAACTCTACGGATTCGGATATAAAAAAGCGAACCCCGAACCGAACAAAGATTTGAACCTGGTGTATTGGATGGATGGAGAAGGTAAGATTCATGATGCCGTAGAATTACGTGCTCGCGGAAAAGATGATTTTCGAGGCAGCCCGACTATTGCAGGAGCTTTCCAAGATGAAAATGGACTTCGCCTATTGATTCCTGCATACAAAGACAAGGACAAAGGCGTTGACGAAGCGGCGCTTGATGAATATTTGATTAAGGATGGTAAGTCTGAATTGGTCAAGACCTATAAGTACGAAGATATTCTTCGTAATGCGGATGGTGAAAAAAATAAATTCACAGCCGCTAAAATGAAATCTTATAGAACCAAGCTGCAATTGGAAGATGGTGGTGTATTATATGCGGGTTGTTCGACATTCACACAAGATCAAAAACCGGTGAATGGAGATTGCTTTTATATGATTACCAATGCTGACGGTTCTGTTAGGTACATTGGTGAAATAAAGCGTGGGGTACAAGCGACACAAAAAGCCCCTGGAATGCAATTGGAAGCCCTAGAAGAAGGTCGTGTTCTAGTAAAGATTAAAAACCACGGTTACGGAATCAAATTATTGGTTTGTGATACGAAAGCCGGTAAATTCACACCGGTAAAACCCAAAACCGAAATGGACTTGAAAGAGTTGATGCGTAAGGATGATTCCATTTATTTTATTGGAATAACAGATGCCGAAAAAGGAACTTGGATGATTGAAGAGTTTAAGTTGTGATAAAAAATAATTCTTGAAATTAAAAAAGGGTCTGAGCGTCGCTCAGACCCTTTTTTAATTTATGTCATGATTTTTAGTGAAAAAATATTTTAGACTCCCCTCATATTTTATCTCCCTCTGCTTTTACCTCATAGAGTCAAGAATTTCCGTTGCTTGAAAATTCTATACTTAATCAATTTATGGATTCGACTTTTTTCGAACCATGTCAAAGGCATGGGTAAGACTCCCATGTTTGAAATTTAAATTCAATATTAAAAATCAAAAATCATGAAAAAATTAATGAGGACTTTTTCAATTTTAATGATGGCATTTTTTATTTCTAATTTTGCGTTCGCACAAGATTGCATAATTTCAGGGTCGTCGAACATCAATCCCATTGAGGATGGGCATTGGGCAGCATATAATGTAGACTTGGAAGGCTGTATGAATCCTAGTGTATCTTCTTCGATAGGGACAGGTAAAAATATAACTTGTTCTTCTTTTCATTTGGAAGTGGATAGAGAAGACCAATGTGGGGCGGTAACTTTCTCATACCAAATGTATGAAAACACATTGCTTGTTAACAAAAGCTGTGAAATTCAAGTATGTGTTGATTGTATTCCTTCGGATCCCGAGGTTTTCGGAACAGATGTAACGTGTGGAGCGTCAACGCATACCGTTATACTCGAAACGTTTGAAGATTTCTCCAACTTTACTGTTGGGCCGACGGTTGGAATCATTTCTGCTACAGTTTCGAAGTCCGGAACCGAAGCACATATCGATTTGACCTTGGATCCCTGTCAATCTGTAATTCGGAGTTTTAATTATCAATATGAAACGCCTTGCGGTGACCAAGGAGGAGAGGTCGTTTTAGGTACGGCCAATGATAATGATGTAACGAATATAGTAGGTGCTGGTGATGTTTGTATTCAAGGAGGTCCGGTGACTGAAACATATTCGACAACAATTGAAAACTTGGAGGAGTCTTGTGTGAATGCTTTGATGTTTTATAAAAAACCGGGTAATAGTAACTGGAATTATCCTTCTCAATCCCAATCCGGAAATGACTTAAGCGCCCAAGTACCAATGAATCAAGTAGGGGAATATGTGTTGACGGTTTATGTCTATATGTGCGGACAATGGGTGGAACGTGTTGATAAAAGAAAAACGGTATTGGTTTGTGATGATGTTCCCGCTAGTTTGCCTGCTTCTCCACCAATTGATTTTCAATCCATTTGTACTGATGATGATCCATTTGAAAATTGTTACAGCTTTTCTTCTTTGTCCGGATATTGTGTTTCCGATTTTGATGTTACGACCAACGATCGCAAATTAATAGTGGTCAAAGATGGTAATACTTTGTGCTTGGAATCCATTTGGTTCAAACCAAGAACTTCGTTTATCTATTTGACACCAAAAAATGCATGTGGAAATGGGCCCGTTACTACTTGGGCTATTGATATAGATAAATCCATTTCTTGTGGGTCATCTTTGTTTAGAGAATCAGAAAACGAATCTAATTCTTTGCTTGATAATTCAAAGTTTGTTATTGCC
>JAHDCE010000278.1 GCA_020630045.1 Saprospiraceae bacterium
TTTTACGCCCTCAGTACACACACAATGTGCAATTGTCCCACACCTTCAACTGGCGCTTTACCACTTCATTCGGATTCAGCAAAACCAAGGACTTGAACACTCGGATTTCGGAGCCAGAAGGCGACACTTGGTTCCTAGGATGGAAAAACCTTAATGACCAATACAATTACAATTTGAGTTTCAGCGCTCCTTACTCTCCTACAAAATGGTGGAGTAGTTATACCAATCTCAGCGCATTTCACAGATACAACAAAGCTGAAGCAGGTGCGGATATCGAACAAATCGATTTAAAAATATATGCCGTCAACATTTATAGCCAACATACCTTTTCGCTTCCTTGGAAGTTGAAGTTCGAACTTTCGGGCTGGTACAATTCGCCTTCTATTTGGGGGGGGATATTCGAAACGGGGAGCAACTGGGCAATGGATGTCGGGCTACAGAAAAAATTCTTTAACGACAATGCCAATATAAGAATTGGTTTGAGCGACATCTTCAAAACCGCCGGTTGGGACGGTGGCAGTGATTACGCCGGGGCGAAAACCCAATTGATGGGAGGTTGGGACAGCAGAAGATTCAAGGTTGACATCTCTTATTTCTTCGGAAATGACCAAGTGAAAAGTAGAAAGCGAAAAACAGGAATCGAAGATGAATCCGGTCGGGCTTCCGGCGGAGGAGGAAGTGGTGCTGGGGGATGATTCGGATTCCTAATGTCATATCCAAGGGATGAAGGCCTATGCCATCATCCCTTTTCTTTTTCAAAAAAGAATGATGGCGGTAACGTTTTAAAGTAAAAAAGGCACTAGAAGGTAGTATCAGAAAAGCAAGTGAAAAACTTCTCCTTATCTCTTCATTAAAATTCATTGTCATGAAGCATCAAACTATCTACTATTGTATTATTTTCATGGTATTCCTCCTCCTAGGAGTATCGCAAACCGCTAAAGGCCAATTCCAGACCACACTTGACCCCCAGGGTCATGATTTCAACCACTACTCGATAGAGGTATCCCAAACAGGAACCTTTTACGCTGTAGCGGGTACGCTATTCGACCCTTCCGGAAATACCAAAATGCACATCCTACATGTCGACCTGATGGGTGCGATTGTTTGGGAGCGCACCTTGGACTTAGGTCTTGAAGACAGAGTTCTGGATGTCGAAACCGATTTGAATGACAACATCATCGTTACAGGAACAACGGACATGTTGGGCAATGCCAGACTGTATGTCGCTAAACTGAATTTAGTCGGAAATCTAACTCATGACTTTCTACTAGAAAACGATCCGGGAACCGCTACAGCAGGAACAAAAATTGAATATATCACGGCTACGGATGAATTCGTCGTAGGCGGTTTGATTTCTAACAATCCGGCATTTTCGTTTCCTTTGAACACCAATTCTGCCATTCTACTCAAATTAGATAATGACTTGACCGCACCGGCTTGGATCAGAATCATCAATGGACCGGAAACGGCACATTCTTCTATCAACGATATAGTAGCAGTCAATAATGGGCTATTATTTATAACCGGTAGCCTAGGATTGCCATTGACGGTAGGCGGTGCATCACAAGGAGTATTGGCAGCAACAATCAACTGTACAGATGGAACTACAGTCAATACATTTTCATTCGAATCCACCAACTCCGAGCATGATGGCGTTTCAGCCGTATTCGACAAAGCTTCCGATGTCGTTTTCTTAATGTCCAATAACTCGGAAATCCACAATCCACAAATTAATCGGATAGATAATGTTTCTACCTTGATTCCCGGTGGAGCATTTATGGGCGGCCCGGGCTTTTATCTTGAACTTGATCCTTATTACGGTGCCTATAACGCAGCAGGTTTTAAATTGATGGAAGATCCGGTCGATCCGAATTTATTAGTTGCTGCCGGATATTTCCGAACGGGACCACATGCAGGCAATACGAGTTTTTGGATTTCTAAATTCGACAAGTCAGGAAGTACGCCGAATGTCCCTTATCTGGTTTGGGATGCTCCCTCTGTAAATTTCCATACACACGGAGGTGGTGTTTTCTCGACTTTCCAAGGAGAACACCCTTATATTTTCACTCAAGAAATCTTAACCAGACGAGCTGATTATAGAGGATTTGTGGGAATCGCCCCTAGGGAGCTTGGAGGCAATTATACCATCGACCTGATGGGATTCCAAACTACTTGGTTAGGTACTTATGCTGTTGACGGCACTATCGGAGGAAACAATTTGGACATCTCTTGCTTCATTCCATACAATGCAAATGTACTACCCATTTCCTATGTAGACGTTCCTACTTTCGAACAGGCATTCCCTACTCCGGGACATCCTATTATGAATCAACCTGAAGAAGAATTCAGACAGACAGAACAAATATGTGAAATCATTGATTGCCAAATCGATTATCCGATTGACATCGTTGCAGTTCCTACTTCTTGTAACACCGTAGATATTTCTTGGGCACCTGTGACTGGTGCGATATCTTACCAAGTAAGATATCGTCTAAAAAATACTACGACATGGAATTTCCAAAGTTCAGGCACCAATTCCATGACCATTAGCGGACTCCTTGCCTCACGTCATTATGAATATCGAGTCCGTGCCAGATGTTATGATGGATCGTACAGTCCATATGCTCCTTTACAACGATTTTTCACGGCTCCTTGCACACCACCACAAAACTTTACCGTGACATTCCTAGCGCCGGATCAGGTAAGAATTAATTGGGAGGTGATTCCTGGAGCAACGCAGTACAAAGTCAGATATCGGAAAGTCGGCACGACCGCTTGGACCAATGCAGGCAATGTCGTCAACAAAAAGACGCTTTCCGGTTTAGACCCCGGAGCCAGATATCAATATAGGGTCAATGCCAGATGTAATGGTGTATGTTGGTCCTATTTTTCAGATATGCATTATTTCGATTTAGCGACGGGAGCATATTGGAGAACCGACATGGATATATCAACAACTACTATTCCTATGGCCATGGAAGTTTATCCAAACCCGGCAGACCAAATGGTTCACATATCATTGGAAGATATGAACGACGAACAAGAGGCCCTAATCGTCATTAGGGACTTGACAGGCAAGGCGATTATTGAAAGAAAACAAGTGTTGAATAATCAGAAAATCGATATTTCAGATTTACCCGCCGGAAATTATTTCATAACGGCATACTTAAATGATGGTCGATTTAAAACAGAAAAGCTGGTCAAAAGATAAGTTCATCACAATTTGGTAATTCCCATCATTCGAGAGGCCGTTTCGTAAGAGACGGTCTCTTTTTATATCTAGAAATTATTTCCCATCCCTAACTTGAGCCGCCCTGTCGGGAAAATCCGTTATTATACCGTCCACACCCATTGCTATCAAATTTTTCATGTCTGAAATTTCATTCACCGTCCAGGGAATGACTTTCATGCCTTTATTTTGTAATGCCTTTACTGTTATAGAATTTAATATTTCAAAATTAGGGCTATAAACATCCGGAATAAAATCCAATTCTTTCAACTTTTGGTCATAATCTTTCTCATTGTACACCAACCAAGATAAAGTATATTCAGGATGTTTTTGATTGATTATCTGCAAGGGTCTTGCATCGAAAGATTGGATGCAAATCCTCCTAGGGTCTATTCCTGAATCCTCTATGGTTTCAATAACGTACTTAACGAAATCCTCTATGGGAGGCGTCCACTCTCCATCATGGGTATGATGGCTTTTTATTTCAATATTATAGGCGACTTGCGGTAAGTTTTCATCCTTGATTTTTTCTTCTACCACTTCAAAAACACTCGCTAAAGAGGGTTTATGAACTTTCATTTTTTGCTGGTTCGGAAATCGTTTTAATCCCTTCGAGCCACAATCGAATTGCTTGATTTCATCATAATTCAAATACATGAAACGGTATTGGCCTTCACCTCCTTTGTCTATTGGACTACCGTCAGGCATCAAACACAATCGTGTAGTCATCCAAGGCTCATGTGAAACTACGACAATGTTATCCTTGGAAACCCCTACATCCATTTCTAGGGTATTCATTCCATATTCTACTGCTTTTAAAAAACTAGGAATAGAGTTTTCGGGAACCAATCCCCTAGCACCACGATGCCCCTGCCAATCGAACTCAGGTGCTTGGTACTTAGAATAATTTCCACAACTACTAGACCAAATTAAAGCGGTCAATATCATGAGAAAAAAAATGTTTTTCATTTAAATATATTTTCACAAAAATGAAAAATGAAAAGCAAACCCAATAATTCAAATAAGAATTGCTGCCAATTTGTATCCAATTAATAAATTTGCGTCCCAACTAAAAATAAAATTTCAACAACAAAATTCTTAAAATATAAAACATGACTTGGGAAGAAATCTATAAAAAGTTCGGAAAACTCATTGATCAACTTCAAGAATTCGCTCCTAAACTGGTCGGAGCGATATTGGTCCTCATCATCGGATTTTGGATCATTGGAAAATTGGAAAAGATGATCGCCAACATGATGAAAAAAAGTGGACTGGATGACGACGTTCGCCCATTCCTGCAATCCATTGCAAGCATTGGATTAAAAGTTTTACTCATCTTTAGTTGCGCCGGTATAGTCGGAATAGAAACCACTTCTTTTGTAGCAGTATTGGCAGCAGCGGGTTTTGCCGTCGGTATGGCTTTACAAGGAAGCCTAGGCAACTTTGCTGCCGGTGTCATGATTTTAGTATTCAAACCATTCCGTGCAGGAGATTGGATACAAGTGGGCGATTATTTAGGTAAGGTCTCCGAAATACAAATGATCAATACGACCATCACCAGTCTAGAAAATAAAACGGTCATCATCCCCAATGGAGTAGCCATTAGTGATGTAGTCGTCAATCTCTCTACACGTAAATACTTGAGAGTAGACATCAATGTCTCTATGCCATATGAAGAAGATTTTCCTAAAGTAGAGCAAATCATTTATGACGCCATCAAAGACATTCCCCAAATCATCGAAGAACCGGAACCATTCGTAGGAATCGAAGAGTTCGAAAGCCATAGTATCAAAGTAGCCGTACGCCCATACTGTCTTCCGGATGATTATTTCACCGTTTATTTTGAGGCTTTGAAGCGAATAAAAGCGGCAATGAGCGCTAATAATATCCGAGTAGCATACTCCGAAGGAATAGAACTTGGAAAAATTGGAAAATAATTTCAAGGAAGCTCTAGCATTCAAAATATTTTTATTCAAATATATAAACGAGCTCCTTGTCAACTCCCTGACAAGGAGCTTGTTATTTTATCTCGTCACACTTTCACTAAACCTGACCTTACTTTGCCCGTACATTCAGTAATCCCAAGAAAAATTCATGCACTTTGGCAAAACATTTGCAGTCATTCACGTATAAATATTTTGAGAAAACCAACAATTCAAAATCAGGCTATACCCCTCTTTAGATTGATTTTGAGAAATACTCAAATCACATTGATTCGTTTTGAATCAATGTAAACATAAAAGGGCTCAGAACTAATTTCCGCTAGGAATTTATATCCAATGGGAATACACAAATGCACACTAAAAACCTCAACGGTTTTTCATGTCACTATCATTGTAATTACAATAATAGTGTGTCAATGTATTCTCCCTACTTCAACATTCGCAAAAGACGGAAGCATTTCCAATCTGGACGGGACGATTTATGATGGTTCCGGCTTCTTATATTTATTGCTTGCCGGGTTAGGCATTTTCTCAGCCATTATTACTTACAAGTATATCATATTAAAATCCAAATCTCTCGAATCCAGTCGAGAGAAATGGTCAATGCAAGAACAAATCAATACCCTCCTTCATACTCAAAAAGGACTGGAACATTTCGTTTATGCTGCAGCCCATGATTTAAAATCAAGCCTGCGGCACATCAAGAGTTTTTCGGATTTGTTGATTCGAAAACATCCGGAAATCGCCAAAGGCGACTCCGCCGAATACAGTTCCTTCATCAAGGAAAACGCAGTCCTTGCCCATGCGATGATTAATGACTTGTTGACATTCGCTAAAATCAATACCGAATCCATTGACCAAGGTATAAATTGTTCTGTGGAGGAAGTATTCCAACAAGTAAAAGACAACCTTTCTGAATTGATTGCGGACAGAGATGTTGAATTCAATTTCCATTCACAAT
>JAHDCE010000279.1 GCA_020630045.1 Saprospiraceae bacterium
TGGCGATGGCTTCGGATATGTGACCGAATTCCTCAAACCCGATGAGATTAAAAAACGATGGGGCTCTTCCGGTATGCAAGTGCCGGAAGGCGACCCGATTCTTGTATCGGACGATACCCAAATGGCAATTGCCGTGCACAATGCTTTTCGAGACTGTTTGGAAATAGACGGCGAAATCCGTCCGGATAACTTAGAAACTCATTTGCGAAAGCATTTCATCACTTGGTATCACGACCCTAAAAACAATCGGGCACCCGGGATGACTTGCTTGACTTCCATCGAAAAATTGGAAAAAGGACTTCCTTGGCCGGAAGCGACCAACATGGGTTCGAAAGGATGCGGTGCGAATATGCGAGTACCTTTTATTCCATTACTTCATTTACGCGATTCCGCTTGGAGTGTGGAACAGTTGGGGATATGGAGTCAGTTCCAATCCGCCTTGACTCATGCCCATTCTACGGCGTTAGCGGCATCGGATGCGACGAGTTACGCCATACAACGATTGATGGTCGATTACTTGCCTGCGGAAAGGTTGTTGTCTTCCTTGTTGATTTATGCAAGAAAACGTCATCACGATTACTCGAAATCCTATCTCGGGACACTTTGGGAAAAGACCCCCGCCCCCGATCAATATGAATTTTCCCGTAAGGGATGGGAAGAATGCATAGCCGTGCTGGAAAATGTACAGGCCGCTTTGGTATCGGATCATGCCAGTGTAGACCCTTGCGATTTCCTAGGAGAAGGCTGGATTGCGGAAGAAGCGTTGGGAGTCGCTTTATATTGTTTTCTGTCCCATCCGGATGATGCGGTCGCAGCGCTTCGGATGGCGGTGAATACCAAGGGGGATTCTGATTCCATCGCTTGTATTTGTGGTGCACTGTGTGGCGCTCATTTAGGTGTAGAAGCTTTTCCGGTCGATTGGGTGGAACGAATCGAATACAAGGAAACTCTAGAAGCAATTTGTGCCTATTATGATGTAGAAGATGCTAATGCCATTCGTATTCAAGCGTACAAGGAAAGTCTATTGCCTTATTTCGACTTAGAGGCGGAACTAAAGCATGACGGAAAGGCATTTCGATTGACTCGCGAAGAAGTTCTTGAATTGATTTCACTTAGGAAGGGAGATAATTTCAAGGACATGGGTTCACCCGAAACCGCTATGGTTATTCAAGTTGTTCGAACATTGAAATGTAAATGGGAAGGTTTTCCAAGGAGTGGAATTATGAATTATACCGCTCGGCTATTAAAAACGCCCTCCCGGATAGTAGAAAATCTATTGGATGCCCATGCCAATCAGATGGCTTGGCGCGAAGGGGGGGATTGGCGGTACTATCACCCTTATCCAAAGGACGAATGATTGGTCTTTTTATCTATTCTGAATCAAGGTGGAGAAACACAAATGCAATAAAGTTGCAATAAAATGCAACTTTATTGCATTTACTGTATATCTTTGTATTAGGAAGGTACTTTTACACAACCTTAATAGTTGAAAACACTTACTAATAAATCTATTCAAAGATGAAACATTCGCGTTTATTACCCTTGTTACTTTTGGCTTTATTATTTACAGTCACTTCATGTGAGAAGGATGATCCGGACGTCAACGAAGAAGAATTAATTACAACACTTACATATACTTTGTCTCCGGTAGGAGGAGGGGCGGATGTAGTCATGACTTTCCGTGATTTGGATGGTGACGGTGGAGATGCTCCTGTTATTACGGGAGGCACACTTGATGCGGGAGTTCAGTACAACGGAGCGATTACATTATTGAACGAGGCGGAATCACCTGCTGAAAATATCACTGAAGAAGTAGAAGGAGAAGATTTGGAACATCAATTCTTTTATGAAACGAGTGTTGCCGGTTTGACTGTAGCCTATGCCGATATGGATGCGGATGGAAATCCTACCGGATTGGCGACTACTGTAAGTGCGACTACAGTAGGTTCAGGAACACTGAAAGTTACTTTGCGTCACGAACCAAACAAGTCAGGTGAAGGTGTCGCCGATGGAAATATCACTAACGCAGGTGGAGAAACTGATATTGAAGTTACCTTTGATGTCAATGTGGAATAAGAGTCTTTTTTCTTTATTTTTTACAATGTTGTCATTTTCCCTTACGGGAATAATAGCACAAGATTGTAACATTACCGTCAAGGGAACGGTTACCGATGAGGTGACCGGTGTCCCCTTGGAGGTGGTGAACCTCTACCTTGAAGAAAGCCCCGATGTCGGTACGATGACCGACGAATCCGGGGCTTTTGAAATTTCCGGACTCTGTCCCGGACATTATCATTTGGTGTTGAGTCATATCGGTTGTGAAACACAACTCATCCACTTGACCATCGAAGAAGATACCCAATTAGAATTGACGATGGATCACTCTTCCCACGTTTTGGATAATGTTGTAGTTGTGGGCAGTTCCGATGCTGCATCGACCACTCAATCACAATCCATCAGTAATCTCAAAATACTGGAAAGTGGGAGTGAAAACCTTTCTAATATCCTAGAAGGATTATCTGGAGTAAATACACTCAAAAATGGTAACGGTATCGCGAAACCCGTCGTACATGGTTTGTACGGCAACCGGATTACGATACTGAATAACGGTATCGCCCAAAGTGGTCAACAATGGGGCAATGACCACAGCCCTGAAATCGATCCGCTTGTCGCTAATAGTTTGAAGGTAATCAAAGGTGTCGGCTCTTTGGAATATCCCGGTTCGAATCTAGGGAGTGTCATCCTAGTCGAACCCAAGAAAATCGGCAAGGAACCCCACTTGCACGGTCGGGTCAATTATTTTTTTGAATCCAATGGCTGGGGCAATGGCGTCAATGTCCAATTGCAACAATATACCCCGGCCATCGCTTGGAAAATTAACGGGACACTCAAAAAATCGGGAGATAGGAAAACACCGGATTATTACCTCAATAACACCGGTTCCCAAGAAGGGAATATCGCTCTTCAATTAGAAAAATCCTTTTCGGAAAAATGGTTTTCCGAATTGTATTTCAGTTCCTTTAATACCGAACTCGGTGTACTGCGCGGCGGACATATCAGCAACCTCACGGATTTGGAGTTGGCATTCGAAAGGGACGTTCCTTATTTTACGGAAGACAAATTCAGTTATGCCATTGACGCGCCTAAACAACGAGTCAGTCACCAACTGCTTAAACTCAATTCCAAATATTTTATCAAGCCCGATCAGCATTTACAATTCACCTTTGCCGGACAGGTGAATAATCGAAAAGAATTCGATATTCGTCGCAGTGGACGTTCGGAGATACCGGCGTTAAGTTTATTACAATTCACTTATTTTTTAGAAGGAAAATACCAAGCGGAATTGTCGAATGATATTGGAATAAGAACCGGTCTTCAATTCAATATGATTGACAATACCAATAATCCGGAAACGGGCATCTTGCCATTGATTCCTGATTATTTCGCCTACGAATCCGGTGCCTATTTATTGATGACCAAAAAGAAAAATGATTGGTTGTTCGAGCTAGGAGGTAGATACGATAATATTCTTCAAAATGCTGTTACGGTTTCTTCCGGGGCTAATCCGGAAATATTGCGTTATAATAATATCTATCACAATTTTTCCGCATCTACGGGAATACGATATCAGGCTTCCGAAAACTTGGATATCGCTTACAATATCGGATACGCTTCCCGCAATCCCGCCGTCAACGAATTGTACAGTGGCGGCCTACACCAAGGCGTTAGCGGTATTGAAGAAGGAGACCCCGATTTATCCGCCGAATATTCATTGAAAACGACTTTCTCTCTAAATGGTAAAATCAAAGAAAAACTGTTTTTTGAGTCCTTGTTCTATTATCAAAGATTTTCCGATTATATATTCTTAAATCCGACCGGCGAAACCCGTTTGACCATCCGTGGAGCGTTTCCCGTATTTCAATACGAACAAACCGATGCTACGATATTCGGGCTTGATTTAATGGGACGATATCAGTTTTCCGAAGTCGTCGGTTTGAAAATGATATATAGTTTTATAAAAGGAAAAGACATCGAAAACGATATCGCCTTAATCAATATGCCCGCCAATAATTTGACTGCCGAATTGGGTTTCGCATTTCCAAAACCTATTCCGGCAGGAAAAAGGAAATTGGAAAACATAAATATTGAAATAACGGATAAATATGTCTTCCGACAAAACAACTTTGAAATCGACCAGGACTTTTTGCCTCCTCCCGCCGCCTACAATTTATTGGGTATGAAATTAGCGGCCGATATGCAATTTAAAAATATCCGGACCCACTATTTTATTTCAATAGAAAACATGTTGAATACCCGTTACCGGGAATATCTCAACCGCCAACGTTATTATGCTGATGACCTAGGAATCAATATCCGTTTAGGCGTCAACTTCCGGTTTTGATGTCAAGTATCCATGATATTTGATACACTCACTTGAATGTAATCGGTATCTTTGTAAAAAAAGATATGGCGAAAGAGATTACCAAGTCAAGTGAACTTTTACGGCAAGAGGCCGAATTGGAAGAATTAAGAAAAGAATACAAGAAAGTCCGGAAAAATTTGAAAAGCAATACCACCCGTCTGAACAATGACCGGAAAAGAATTGCTGAAATTCAAATGGAAGTCGCCAAAGAAGTAGGGCCGCTTCAAATGAAGATGATGGAATTCCAGGAACAGTACCTTGAAAAAATGGAAAAAATGCGTGCTTCAAAGAAGGTTCCGAAAAGGGAAAAAATTATATCATAGAAGAAATCAAAGAAGAGAGATGGATTTGACTTTGAAGCGATGGCGGAAGAATACGCCAAGCAAAAAGCGCAAGAGGATTACGAACGCCGGATATTCGAAAAGTTTCACAAAAAGCCCCCGGTAGCGGAACAAAAATCAATTCGCAAAGTATATATGGAGCTGTCCAAAAAGTTTCATCCGGATTTGGCGAAGACCAAGCAGGAAGAAACCCGTTTCAACGAAATCATGGTACGGATTAATCGGGCATACGAGATTGGGGATATCGCCAAGTTATTGGAAATCCGAGATGAATTAAAACAATATTCATCGGATACTCACAATACGGAGCAGGATACCCCTTCACTATCATTCATCAATCATGAAATCGCCAAGGTAAAACATGAATTGGATTTGATCAAAGGTCAACTCAAACGCTCTCGTGGCGAACTTGCCGAGTTGAGAGCTTCCGAAGCGGGAATGCTACTGGCGGATTACAAGCGTTACAAAAAAGAGGGCTACGACCTCATCGATGAAATGCGTTTTGAAATAGAAGAAGAAGTAGATGCCCTTCAAACCATGTTGAAGGGTCTGGACAAATATGCGCAAACCGGAAAAATGCCATTCGAGGTCCAGATGATGATGGGGATGATTGATATCGACGTCAGGGATTTTTTCTAATCCTACAAAGATTGAATGTTCTGGAGGAGTCTTTTGGAGTATGAATCACTATCCACTTTTCACTTTCCAAAAACACTCCCTTAACGCTTCCTTATAAATAACCCGGGAATCCGGCCGGTCAAATGGGTGTAATTAAAACATACTTGAAATGAATTGGTATGGAAGGATTATGACTATTTTGTTCTTTGGCGATTTATCAAGCACAGACATAGCCGTAGCTATGTCAAGTATTTTTAAAGAAGCGAAAGGTCAAAAGAGCTAGACAGAAACATACAAACCACTTCATTTCGAGTATGAAATTGACTCATCAAAAATTTGAAATCATGAAAAAGAACATTCTGAAATCGTTTGCAGCAGTGATGGTATTATTCCTAGCATTCACACAATCGTCCATTGCACAAAAAGGACCTCGTGGCGAAGCCAAAAAAACACCGGTAGAGCGAGCCGAAAAAATGACCGAACGCATGACCGATAAATTGGGACTGAATGATTACCAGTCCGATCAAGTCGCTATGCTAAATCTCGATCTCGCCAATTCATTGAAAGACATCAAAGACAGCGAAGCGCCAAGGGCGGAGAAAAAAGAATCCGCTATGAAATTGCGTGAAATATATGTCGCCGATGTCAATACATTGCTAGACGCCGAACAGCAAGAGAAGTTCGAAAAAATGATGAAGCGTCTAAAAAAGAAGCGTGGCAACAAAGGAGGAAAAGGCGATCG
>JAHDCE010000724.1 GCA_020630045.1 Saprospiraceae bacterium
GACTCGGGATTGGCCGCCCAAGTCAATGATATTTTCCCTGAAGTATCAATGTCCCAATCCAATGGAACCGGAGCGACGGGAGGTTCCAAATCTTGCCCCATGATAAATGCCGCCATGCTGGATACCGCCCCACCATCTTTGGGCACCGCTACGATTTTAAAATAATTGGATAAATGTTCCATCGGGATTTTCACTTCGCGTGTCGTCGCCGGGAAATCGGGACCTACTTTTTCATATTCCCCATCGAGGCTATCCGATCGGAAGACTTCGATATGGTCAATCAAACGATCGAGTTCCTTGTTGAATGTCCATCGAATCAGGGCTTCGTTCGCTTCGGTCTGATCGGTGAATTTGATAATCGGCACCATCTTTATGGCATCGAAACCGTAACCGATAACGGGCGGCGAAGGACGACTCAGCACCCCGAAGTAATCCATTCCGCGCAAGCGGTAAGTGTACTCTACATAATTGGCGGGAAAGGAATCTCTCCGCTCTAATAATTGTTCTTTGATCGGATTTTCTTCCTCGTCTTGCGGGTTCATCACAGGGGTTGGATTGCGAATGGAAAACGAAGGTTCCTTAGCACCTTTCCGCTCCATAAAATAGCCTAAAAAGGCATTCCGATGTGGTCGGGATCGCCAAGATAACATGACTGATCGATCACCGAATTCTCCTTTGAGGGACGGCGGTACCGGCCGTTGGTAATCCGCCGGTTTGATGGTCAGCTTTTTCGCGTTGTCCTTGTTGCCGCCGGTCGGATAAACATAAACCTGATAAGCGGATTCCCGCTTGACGGGATATCTGAAACCCGTTCCGGTCATTTCAACAATCCGGAAGTCGAAGGTAGCGCTGTACAACATGAAAGACATCATCATCGAATCGATGAGCGATATTCGGTCTCCCCCCTCTACGATTTCTCCCATTTCTGCTTGGAACTCTTGCGGTGGAACATATAAAAAATTCTTGGCGGCCTTGTAATAGTCGACCAAATCGTCATCGGCTT
>JAHDCE010000280.1 GCA_020630045.1 Saprospiraceae bacterium
TTTCTTTGGGTATTCGCCAAGAATACACCACCAAAAAAACGAATGGCTAGCCCCTTATTAGATTTATAATTGAATTTATACCTAAAATCAGTAGATAACTTAACATATGAAGCAGATTTACCTGCGGGCATGGTTTCGTAGCCTTGTCCCTCTAAAGTCACTTCTAAGCTCAGCGGAGAAATGGCATTATTGTCCTCATATCTATAAATCAACTGTGGTGCTATAATTGGTTGATAAATATGGTCAGTATAAGTAAAAAAAGTATCCGTTGGTGTTTCTTCTAAAGTTAAATTATCAGAATCTGGAATTTCTTGAAAAACAACTGGCAACTGAAAACGGAGTATTTGTTTCCTTTTATCACGGGCACGCTTATTTCCTAATTCCATTTCTACTTTCGGCATAATTTTATGGTATTGAAACTGGGCACTACTATTCACCTCGACTTCATAAAATTCAGCTTCGTTATAATGGAATCCTTTGTACATCAATCCGGCCGTAATTCGATGAATGCCTTCGGACTTTGGATAAAAGTGATAATCAAAATTGGCGAGTCCCCCTACTCCTTTGGATTTAGTGCCGAACATAGGCGCTACATACCATTCAAAATTCCTAGAAGGAATTGTAGTGTTATATAATGAAAGCCCCAGCATAAAGCCATCGTATTTATTGAAAGCGAAAGTAGGCGTCCAATAAAGTGTATTTTTTTCCGGATTTTCTACACCACCTAAGAATTTTAATTTAAGCGGTTTTCCGGTTTTACCATTAGGCTTTACCCGATTATTCCCCCGTTGTATTTCGGGCATATGACGATTGGCATCAATTACAAAATCATCGGGGATGGATGACGATTTGATAAAAATGGTTTTCTCTCCGGAAAACCCTTCTACCCAAGTCGTATTGACCACCTCTCCGTCCAAACGGGTTTGAATAGGAAACGGAGCTTCGATTTCTCCCACATTCTCAACATCCAACTCGAATCCACCGGCGGCCGAACGAGCGTCTTTCATTTTATAGTCTAGCCTCTTAGTGGTCTTGATCAAATCTTCGAACAACCAATCCAGGTTCATATCCAAATCGGTTTCGAACAGTTGCTTTACATCTTCGGGTTGTGGATGTTTGAATTTCCAAGTATCGTAATAGGTTTGCATCATCGCATCAAACCTTTCGCTTCCTAGATATTCTTCTAGATAATGCAACAACATCGCCGGTTTATCATAAGAGTTCGCCCAATAATTGAAGCGTAACAATTCCCCGGAAGGGGTATCAATAGGCTGGTCCGTATGACGTCGCATGGGGATAAAAAATGACAGCTGATTCACTTCTTCGGCGGAAGTATTGACAATCCGCTCATACCCCAGGTACGAATCTTTCCTTTCATAATATTCGGACATGTAAAGGTGCTCGTAATACGAATTGAAACCTTCATCCATCCAAGCATGATCCCTTTCATTGGAACCCAAAATGCCATAAAACCAATTGTGCCCGACTTCGTGGGTAATGACTTCATCCAAACTCCTATCAGATCCCTCCAAACCGATAACCGTAATCATGGGATACTCCATACCGGCACCGGCACTCAAAGCACTCTGAACCGCCGTTGCATGTGGATATGGATATTCCCCAACCTTATCCGAGTAAAATTTTACGGAACGATTGACATAATTGATAGCCTTCCTCCACTTGTCCGATTGTTGAGCGGTGTACATCACATAAGTATCCACCTTTTTTCCCGAACCCAATTCTACCTCACCCTTTTCAACAAAAAAGCGTTTGTCCGCAAACCATGCGAAATCGTGTACATTCTCTGCGGTGAATCGTATGGTTTTAGGAATAGAATCGGAAGCCGGAAACGGCGCCGGGGATGAATAATCAATATCCGGATCGTTTTGTCCGGATTTGCTAGCTATGATTTTCTTTTCCAAGAATAATTTTTCCGACGCTGTCTGCAATTCGCCCGTCGCCCCGACTACATAATTCCCCGGAAGGGTAATCGAAACATCAAAGGAACCGAATTCGGAATAAAATTCTCCTTGGTCGAGATAAGGCATGGGATGCCATCCTTTCTGATCATAAACCGCCGGTTTGGGATACCACTGTGTCATTTGATACGATTGTCCGACATGACCCATTCGCGAAAAGGTCTCGGGAATACGCATGACAAAATCCGTATTGATCACGAGTTCTTCGCCTGGCTTCAAGGGAGTTTTCAATTGTATTTCTACAATGTCAAAATTTTCTTCATAATAATCCCAGTCCACGCTTTTCTCATTCACTTGGATTTTGATATCACTATATCCGCCGTATCTAGAACGATCGGCAAAATAAAATTCAGTATCGCCATTTTCTACCATTTGTTTGGCGAAAGCCGTCCTTTTGCTCCGATATGCATTGGGCCAAAGGTGGAGATAAATTACAGACAAGCTTTTCTTTGAATTGTTCTTGTAATTAATATCTGTAAATCCGGACAACTGATGTAAGGAATCGTCTAATTCGACATCTATAGTATAAGCGACATCTTGTTGAAAATAATCACCGGGAACCTGAGCTTCCAAGGACAAAACAAAAAAGGATAAGAAGGAAAGGATTAAGTAATTCTTCATAATTTGACGGTTGTTTATCAATTTGGACAATAACGCCCCAGGACGGATGTCCCTATAGGAACGGTTGATGTTCTTATTGCGTCCAAATTTGTACCAATATTACGCAATTCTAATAAATGCACCATGACACACAAAGTAGTCTTTATGTTTTTATGCGTCACTGCAATTTTTGTTTCCTGTAAACAGGTTGAAGATATCAAAAAGTCGGGAACAGGCAGTGAAACCAATACTCAACTTCCCTTTCCGGATAGCTGGGCAGGAAATTATGGGGGTACATTGGAAATATTCAATGGAAAGGGCAAGGCTCAGGAAGTTCCTATGGAACTTCATATCGCTCCGACTGAGGTGGACAGTGTTTTCAAATGGGTCATCATTTATGGCGAAGACAAGGAAAAAGGAAAACGGGATTATAGAATTATCAAACGTAATCCGGAGGCCGGGATTTATGTTACAGATGAATTGAACTCTATTGTATTGGAGGATTATTTTTTAGGCGGAAAACTCATTTCTCGTTTCGCAGTTGGCAAATCACTGCTGCTGGCTACTTATGAAAAAATAGGGTCAGATATTCATTTTGAAATCTTATCCGGCAAAAAAGGTCATTCTTCAGAAACAGGAGGGGAAAATGATACAGATGAAATTCCTAAAGTTTACAACTATTTGGTCAATGTTAGGCAAAAAGCAATTTTGAAACCAATAAAATAGGCAGTGAGTTGCTCCCCACTGCCTCTTGAAACTTAAACACCCTATGACCTGGATTTATCTTTTTAATAAAAGTAATTCCAGTCCTCAAGGTACATATTTTTTGAACGCATCACAACTAAATCCATACTTTTTATTCCGAAAAGAGCGGCAAATACGTTTTTTTATCTTGAAAATGACATTTCGATGAATATTGCATTTGGAAAACCTCATTTCAAAAATCATTTGAAGAGCCTAGAATTATCCTAGTACGGTTTTCAAGTTTTCCTCTACTGTATTCCAGTTAATGACGTTGAAGAAATTTTGGATGTAGTCGCCCCGTTTATTTTGATAGTTGAGGTAATAGGCATGCTCCCAGACATCAATTCCAAGGACAGGCGTTCCGACTTTTTCAACTACATTCGCCATTAATGGGTTGTCTTGATTCGGAGTCGAACTGATGAACAAATCTCCTTGACCATCTACATTGAGCCAAGCCCAACCGGAGCCGAATCTGCCTTTGGCCGCAGCAGCGAATTGTTCTTTGAATTGATCAAAAGAACCAAACGCTTTTGAAATTTTTTCTTCCACCAATGCCCCGGGTTTTGAGCCTCCGGGAGTCAAACATTTCCAAAATAACGTGTGGTTAAAATGTCCACCGCCATTGTTTCTCACCGCAGTTTCATCAGGCTTCACCGTTTTGATAATATCCAACAAAGACATCGTTGCGTATGCCGTGCCGGCAACAGCGGCGTTCAACTTCTTGACATATCCCGCATGATGCTTTCCATGGTGAATCTCCATCGTACGTTGATCGATATCAGGAGCTAATGCTTCAACTGCGAATGGCAGCGCCGGGAGTTCAAAGTCACCTTGCCTAATCTCAGGCGTTGAATCCCCTTCTTCTGAGGAAGTCGGATTACAAGAATAATAAAATGGCGTAATGGCCAATCCGGTCGCAGTAATCGCCGATAATTTTAGAAAAGTTCTCTTTTTCATCAAGAAAGATTTGTATCCGTCGCTAATATAGTGAACTTGTTCAGGGAATCGCTAATATTAGCTGTATATTCAGTCAAACAAAAACACTCGGTCAAGGTTTGTAGTTATGCCACAAAAATCTTTTTATGACGATTTGGAGTTCACGGGAAAGGATTTCAAAAATACGCCTCTCCCATTCGGGGAATATGATGGATGCGTATTCTTGAGTTGTCAATTTGCCGCTGCCGATTTATCCAAGTTCCATTTTGCGGACTGTTCATTCAAGGACTGTTTTTTCCAACCCTCGTCCATTGCTGATACCGCATTCAAATCCGTGTCTTTTAATGGGTGTAAAATCCAAGGAGTGGATTTTGAATCCGTTCATCCTTTCCTATTACAACTTTCATTTGAAAATTGCCATTTGGACTATTCGAACTTTAGAAGCTTACAACTCAAATCTACTGAGTTCGTCCGATGTTCATTGAAAGAAGTCGATTTTACTTCAAGCAATTTGGAAAATTCTTCTTTCGTCAATTGCCAACTTTCAAATGCTATTTTTGAAAATTGTAACTTAGAGAATTGTGATTTCCGCAGCGCTCATGATTATGCTATTCGACCGGAAAAAAATAAAATAAGGAACGCTCACTTTTCCTCCGAAAATTTATCCGGACTATTACAACATTTACAAATCAAAATCGAGGATTGATATTCGCTTATGTACCAGTCCAGAACTCAACATATCATTTCTATCATATTATCCAATACCATTCCTTTGATCGGTGTTTTTGTCGCCGGCTGGGACCCTTTGAGCGTTTTCGGATTATTCATTATCGAAACCATTATCATAGGATTACTCCATGCGGGAACATTACATTATGTATTGAAATATGACATTGCGGACAAAACACCTTCACAAACTCCGAAAGGAGGGAATCAACTGCCCCCCAATCCGGTTTTCATGCCCTTGTTTTTCTTATTCCATTTTATGTTTTTCGTATTTGTCCAAACCATAATTGTTTTTAGTTCTACCGACCCCAGTGATTCTTTTTTTTCGGGCATTACCAAACTCCTGTCCTTTGCTCAAGGAGAATATTTGTTCGTTGTCGTCGGATTCCTAGTCATCAATGTATTGGAAACAGGTAACGAATTACTCATCCAAGATACCTACAAAGACAAACCTATCGACAAAATATTCATGGAGCCTTATCCCAGAATATTCCTTCAACAATTCGTCGTTATACTAGGAGGAATCACCGTAGCCATTACCGGAGGCGGGATGGTTTTAATGCTTATTTTCGTTATCCTAAAAACCATTGGGGAGCTGGCATTATTCACCGGAGCAATCGAATTTTCCATACTTCCCCAAAAGGATGACTTCGAATAAATACTATCAGTCACGCCAGACTCAATGGACCACAAGAGCCGACCACCTTGAAAAACCAGGTACAATAACACTCAATTCCACAAAATTCATCAAATTTTTCCTCCAGCGAAATTTCACTAATCGATATTCCTTCGTAATTTAGGGCTTCCTAATTTAAAAAGTCTTAAAGAAAATGGCAGAATTCACAAGCATGGAGAACATCAAGTTCCTCCTGCACGATGTACACAACGTATCCAGATTGTTCGATAGCGAAAGATTCGGAGAATATGACAAAGAATCTATCGACATCCTCCTGGATGCCGTCAAGGATTTGGCGGACAAAGATTATTACCCGCACTTCCGTGAAATGGACGAAGATCCTGTTCGTTATGAAGATGGTAAAGTCATCGCCCACCCTACCTTGAAAAAAATGATCGACGGCTACGCCAATCTAGGACTCGTCGGCGCCGTTTT
>JAHDCE010000281.1 GCA_020630045.1 Saprospiraceae bacterium
CCATCTTGATTCGAATTCAAATAGAACTCATTGTCCGTGCTATCTACTAGAGTGTTCCTGCGCTTTTTCTTCCTATAATTATTAATGAAGATATTGCGCATGATGGTATAACTCCACGCACGGAAATTAGTGCCTACATTATATTTATCCTGATTCTTTAGAATCTTGTATGCTGTTTCTTGGAACAAATCTCCCGCATCGTCCACGTTCTTGGTCAAACTATTGGCGAAGGCTTCAAGGGCCGAGCGGTATTCTAAAAGCTGTTTGCTGATATCGACTACCATGATGCTAATTTTTTGGTCGTTAATTCGATGATTTGGTCTGGTGATTCAAATGGTATCGAATTAACGATGGTGAATAAATAGTTGAAAGTAGAGGCTTCTTATTTTTATTTAGTCTAATTAAGATTATGCAATGTATGTCTTTTTTCCTAAAGATGAAAGTCCTAAAAAATAATGACAATGAATTGCATGATGAACAAATATGGTCAAATAGTATTCCGACTGTTTTTTACTGCCAAACTGACATGGATTTTGAACTTTTTCTGTCCATGTGACTTCTTTTTAAGTTTATAGACCTTCAAATACCGACAATGTTGCAGCCTTGATTCCAATAAATTTGTCTTTTTTAGGACATTGTAAATCGGTCTTTATCTGAAGGATGACAATTCTATACAAAATCGTTGCATGGGACTGGTGTTCGTCGGTTTTTTCCTACTTTAGACCTTTGAACTGACTTCACACAATTATAATTCATTTCAGCATGAAAAAATTCCTCCTAACCTATTGTGTTTTCTTCATTTTTTCCTTAGCGTTAAAGGCACAAACCACCTTCCCGATCAATGGCGTTTATGACCCACGGGATAAGGTATTCGCTTTTGTCAACGCCACCATCCATATTTCACCGGATCAAGTGGTGAACAAGGGAACCTTGGTCATCAAGGATGGAAAAATACAAGCGGCCGGAGCAGGGGTTACCGTCCCGGACAATGCTGTGATTGTTGAAATGGACGGAAAACATATTTACCCTTCTTTCATCGATGTGTTTTCCAATTATGGAATGCCGGAACCCAAAGCGGAAGGCGAAGCTCCTAGGTCAAAACCACAAATGCTTTCCAACAAAAGAGGAGCATATGCTTGGAACGAAACCCTACGCCCCGAGGTGAGGGCACACAAGTGGTTCAAGGTCGCTGACGGAGCCGCCGAATTGAGGAAATACGGGTTCGGTGCCGTAGTGACTCACTATACAAATGGAATGTCTAGGGGAACATCCACATTAGTAAGCCTAGGAGAAGGTAAGGAGCATGAACTCATTCTAAAAGACATGGTAGCTTCTCAATTGTCATTTAATAAGGGGAAATCCACGCAAAGTTATCCGAGTTCGCTTATGGGGGGGATTGCCCTACTTCGCCAAACATACCTAGATGCCGATTGGTATAAAAAGGAAGGCCATAAGGAACAACACAATATTTCCCTAGAAGCTTGGAATGAATGCATGAAGCTTAAATCCGTTTTTGAAGTTCGTGATCGACTTGATATGTTTCGAGCCGCCAAAATCGGAAAGGAGTTTGGCCAAAAATATATCCTGAAAGGAAAAGGGGATGAGTATATGAGAATCAACGATATCAAAGCACTGGGGAGTCCTTTGATTGTTCCGCTCTCGTTTCCGAAACCTTACGATGTCAGCAATCCTTATGATGCCATGCAAATCAGTTTGACTGATATGAAACATTGGGAACTTGCACCTACCAATCCGGGAGTATTGGCGAAGGCCGGCATTCCTTTCGCATTCACTGCTTATGGTTTGAAAGACAAATCTGCTTACTTAAAAAATATTCGAAAAGCCATCAAACACGGATTGTCGGAAAAGGACGCCTTGAGAGCCATGACCGTTGGTCCCGCCAAAATAATGGGAATTGAAAGTTTGGTCGGAACATTGGAAAAAGGAAAACACGCCCATTTTATCATCACCGATAAAAAACTATTTGAAAAAGGAGCGACCATCCACCAAAATTGGGTCGGTGGAAAGGGCTACGTCCTCAAGGCTTTTGAAGAAAAAGCGGATTTGGGACGAGGAGTGTATCGTTTGAATGTAGGTAAGAAACAACATGATCTTGAAATCACTTTTCCCAATGACAAACCTAAATATGTAATCCGCGTAAATGACTCCACCGAAATTAAAGTGAAGCATTCTTTTGAAAGGGGAATCCTCTCTTTGTCTTTCAAGGAAAATAAAGATGCGAAAGCGGCAACGAAATTGATTGGAACGGTCAAAAATACCAAAGCCGAAGGAAGAGGGCAAAGACCGGATGGTACTTGGGTCGATTGGTCGATGGGACCCACTCGTGCCCTGCCTCAAGATGAAGAAAAGAAAAAAGAAGATGCTTCAAAAGAGAATAAAAAAGAATATGGGGAAATTACTTATCCATTCTTACCCTATGGCTGGACATCGATTCCCGACCAAGGAACTTACCTCTTAAAAAATGGTACGGTCTGGACCAACGAAAGGGAAGGAATTCTTAAAGATGCTGACGTCCTCATCCAAAATGGAAAAATTGCTAAAGTCGGAAAAGGTTTATCGGCTTCCGGAGCGATTACTATTGATGCGACCGGCAAACATATCACCTGTGGAATCATAGACGAACACTCTCACATCGCTATCAGTCGAGGGGTCAACGAAGGAACACAATACAGTTCTGCCGAAGTGAGCATTTCGGATGTGGTTAACTCTGAAGATGTCAATATTTACCGCCAGCTGGCGGGAGGGGTTACAGCTGCCCAGTTGCTCCACGGTTCCGCTAATCCCATCGGCGGACAATCCGCCTTGATTAAAATGAGATGGGGCTTCCTTCCGGAAGAAATGAAAATCAAAAATACGGACTCCTTCATCAAATTCGCCCTAGGAGAAAATGTCAAGCAATCCAACTGGGGAGATGAATATCGTATCCGTTTTCCCCAATCCCGAATGGGAGTAGAGGCGGTATTCGACGACCACTTCACCAGAGCTGCCGAATACGGCAAACTCAAACGCTCCGGCAAACCATACCGCAAGGATTTGGAGATGGAAACGCTCCTTGAAATCATTGAGAAAAAAAGATTCATTACTTGTCATTCCTATGTGCAAAGCGAAATCAATATGTTGATGAAAGTAGCCGAGCGACACGGATTCATACTCAATACTTTCACACACATTTTAGAAGGCTACAAAGTAGCCGATAAAATGAAAGCTCACGGAGCTGGAGCATCCACCTTCTCCGATTGGTGGGCCTACAAATACGAAGTGATTGACGCGATTCCCTACAACGCCGCAATCCTAAATCGCATGGGAGTCGTCACAGCTATCAATTCGGATGATGCCGAAATGGCCCGTCGCCTCAATCAAGAAGCCGCCAAAGGCGTCATGTATGGAGATATGTCCGAGGAAGACGCTTGGAAAATGGTGACCCTCAATCCGGCGATTCTGCTTCATTTGGACAGTCGTATGGGAAGTCTAAAAGCAGGTAAAGATGCCGATGTCGTTCTTTGGTCTGACAATCCTTTGTCCATTTATGCACAAGCGGAAATGACCTTTGTAGACGGTAGGAAATTATTCGATAAAAAAGAAGACTTGGAACACCGTGAAGCCATCCGCAAAGAGCGTGCGAGGTTGATGCAAAAAATGGTCGCCGCAAAAAATGGAGGGGCTTCTACCCAGCCACCGAGTATGAAATACCATCATCACTACCACTGCGACCACATCGAAGATGAAATGGGTGAACATCATCATCATGAACACCATGAAGAGGGACATCACCATCAAGGACACCATCATCAAGATTGATGATTACTTGTTGTACTAGCTGTCTGAATTTAAAGGAAATTGGAGGGTAAAGGTGGAGCCTTTGCCCTCTTCTGATTCAAAGGAAACCGAACCGCCCATCATCTCCGTATATTGCTTGACAATATTGAGCCCCAACCCGGTTCCTTGTATGTTACTGGCGTTATTTGCCCTGAAAAACCGAGTGAACAAATGAGTATGATCTTCTTTAGGGATACCGATTCCTTCATCTATAATGTCAAATCGTAATGTAGTACTATCCACTTGACTTTTCATGTATATTTTTCCTCCTTCCGGAGAATATTTGATGGCATTGCTCACCAAATTTTGGAGGATGACAAAAAACAACTTCCTGTCTAGCGAAACCTTCGGTTCTCCGGTCGCTTTCAAGTGGTCGATTACTTGTCCGGGTTTTAATAACCCCTGAATATCCTGTATAAATTCCTCGACATAATCATTCCAGTCCACCGATTCGGGGGTGAATGCGATTTTCCCTTCCTCTAACTTACTGACCGATAAGAAATCATCAAGTATATCGGTGAGTAGTTCCACCGATTTTTTTATTTTTCCAATATGCTTGTCGCGTTTTGATTGCTGGTCTCCCTCAGTATATTTTCCAATCAACGATGCCGATGACTTAATTGCGCTCAGCGGCGTCCGAAATTCATGCGACGCCATGGAAACGAACCTGGATTTAAGTTCACCGAGTTCCTTTTCTTTCTGCAAAGCGATTTCTAACTCTTTCTCTATTTTTTCCCGCTCCGAAATTTCGCCATTCAACGCATGATTGGCTCCTAGTAATTGATTCACTACATCCGCTAGTTCATTCGTCCTGTCCTTTACTTTTTGTTCTAGGGTTTGGTGGCTGTCCAGAAGTTCCTTTTCCGCCTTTTTTTGCACCGTCAAATCATGGATGATACCGGCAAAGTAAGTGTCTTCCCCGACCATGAACCGACTGACACCTAACCTGAATGGAAAAGTCGTTCCGTCCTTTTTCCTTCCTTCCACCTCTCTACCAATTCCTATGATTTTCGCATGTCCGGAACTCAAGAAGTTTTTTAGATAAGAATCATGTTGTTGTTTGTGTGGCTTTCCCATGAGCATGCTGATATTATTACCCGTCAATTCCATTTCGGAATAACCGAATAACTCATTAGCAGCCGGATTCGCCAATTGAATCAAACCTTGGTGATTTATGATGATGATACCATCCACCGCCGTTTCTACGATCGCCTTGAAGCGGTTATTGCTCGCCTCCAACTCTCGCCGGATAAAATCAATGTCTGTGAAATCGTGAATCACCCCGGCAAATACCCGACGGTCTTTCAACTTGACTTCGCTGATGCTGAGGAAAAAAGGGAACGTGCTTCCGTCTTTTTTCCGTCCCATTACCTTGCGACCCTTGCCAATGATTTTTCGTTCCCCCGTGTTTTTGTAATTATTCAAATAACCATCATGCTCTCCATGATAAGGTTCAGGCATCAAAACCTTTATGTTTTTTCCAATGATTTCTTCAGGGAAATAATCGAACATCCGAGCCGCTGCCGGATTGATGGATTCGACTATTCCCCTTTCATTGATTGTGATAATGCCGTCTATCGCTTCCTCAAAAAATGCTTTCAGCAGCAATGAATCATCTGAAAAATTTGAATGGTCTTTCATATAGAGGAATTAAGAAGATGACGAAGGTCATTTTTCGGATTGATGATAGTCACCACGTTTGAAACATATGATACCGACCTTGCTAATAGATTCAAAATTAAAAATAAATATTATGGAAAAGGTCGAAAAAAAGATTGTAGAAATCATGAGCCCACGCCCGATTTGTGTTGAAGAAAAAAACTCATTGGCTCAAGTCCATCAAATTTTTTCTGAAAACGACTTTCATCACATCCCTGTAATAGATGAAAATCAAAAAATAATTGGCATCATCAGTCGAGAAGATTATGCGGTCACCTTGGATACCATGACAATTTTTGGAACCCATCGGGTAGAAGAATTGAACAACCGTTTTCGAAAATCAATCACAGCGGGAGATATCATGTCCAAAAATCCGGTGACCCTAAAAGAAGATACGGAGCTGACCGTTGCGGTAGGCATGTTCCTTGAAAACCGATTCAGGTGCATACCCGTCATCAATGATAAAGATGACTTGGTCGGTATTCTAACGACATATGATTTGATCAAAGAAGCTTTTCCGCTCAAAGGAACGCTCCGTGATATCCCTCTTTCATATGGATTACCCACCCCACAAAGGGAATGATATACTCGAAATTAAGT
>JAHDCE010000282.1 GCA_020630045.1 Saprospiraceae bacterium
GTATCTATATATTACTTTTAACCGAGTACTTAAATTTATCCCGACGGCTTCGCCGTCGGGATTTTTTATTTTTTCTTATTCATTTTCAGCACTGCCTTTTCGATGCCCTCGGGAGTCAAGGGGTACATATCGAAGACTTGCATAAAATAAGGTACGGTATCAGCGGAAGCCCAATAGTTTTGATTCAAAGGATTGAGCCAGACAATGTTTTTAAAATGATCCTTGAGTTGGATCCAAGTCGCCATGCTCCTTTCGGTCACCTCGTATGGAGACATATCGGCGTCACCAAGTATAAATACGGAATACTCTTTATCCAAGGAACAAATCTTGTCAATGGAATCGAAATTGCGCCGAATCACATCCGTGTAGGCGCCATCGTAAAGCGTATTGTGGAAATAATAGGACTTCATATCATGGGCGAATCGGGTTTTCATTTTGGAAAACAACTTGGTCACCATACGTACATAGGGCGTCATCGACCAGCCGCCGTTGTCTATCAACAATAGGACGCGGATTTTCTTTTCCAGTTTTTCTTTTTCAATGGGTAAAAATATCCCCCCTTGTTTCAATCCCTCCTTGATGGTATTCGGAACGTCCAACAATTGTTCCGTGCTTTCCTCTTCGATTCCTTTCAAACTGGCTAGGGCAACGTCGATGTTGTTATCGGATAAAGGTACTTTGGTATCTACCGGAAAAAAATTGGGATCGCCGATGACTTTCCTCGCCATCCGTCCACCACTCGAACCGCCGACTCGGATACCGCCGGCAGCGGCACCTCCGGCTCCATAAGGCGACTTGCCCCCAGTCCCGATCCAATGGCTCCCGCCGCTGTGTCGCCTGCGCTGTTGCTTGGCGACTTCCTCCATTCTCCGAAGTAATTCCTCCGTGGATATATCGCTGTAATCGGCCCCTTCGGTGACATTGCGTCTTTGGGGGTCGTCAGGGCCTTCGGTATCTTCTAGTCCGGGATTGTCCTTTTCTAGGATCTCCTTGCCATCCAACATCCTTTGGATGTCATATGAACTGATATGCACCTCGTCCAAAAAGCGATCCACCAGTACTTTCACATCCGGCATTTCCTCATTTTCCCAGTCGAAGGTATCCACCCACTCCTTGAAGGTCTCTGATCGGACGATGGCGGATTCCAACCGCTCCCCTTTTTTGATTTGCACATCCAAAAAATACTCGTAAAACGCCGAAGTGAACGGCCCGTAGTCCTTGGGATCATTGGTCACGATTCCCTTTAGGATATTGTACATATCGCCCAAGGTCCGTATCAGGCCCTTGTCCATACATTTTTGCAGCAGCAATAACGTCCTGACATCCGCGTCAAGGTTGTGCTTTCGGAAATATTGTGGTAGCCTCGGAAACATACTATCTCTTTAAAAACTTCAACGTTCGGGTCACCCCTTTTGATTCGACTTGTAGGAAATAAACACCGGCCGACAAGTCGCCGACTTGTAGCCCGGTATCCCATTCCCCTTCCGGGGAAATGATTTGTCCTAGGGCGTTTACGATTCGCAAATCGTCAATATCTTGATTGGAAGTCAGGTTCAATACATCCGTCACCGGATTTTGTAGAATGGAAACTTCCCACAAATCAACCAAGGGATCCTGAGTGCTTGTAACGCCGGATAAAAAATCCGTCTGATACAACTCGATACCACCGCGCACATTGCCCACGATCATTTCGAAATAACCGTCATCGTCGATGTCCGCCAAATCCACATGGGTCTGCGGGCCTACTCTCAAATCACCATAATTTTGGGTGACTTCATTGAACATACCGGACAAATTGCCGGCGATGTTATCATAAACACGTACTTGTCCTTCTTCGTTTCCGGCCAGCATTTTCAACTCACCTTCTTCTAGGAAAACGGTGGGTGTAGAATAACCGATAATGCTTCCGCTAGCACTGACACCACCCATTTGTTGGATGTTGTCAGCATCCGTCATATTGGGAGCGAAATCGGGATTGCCTACCGTTCCGATATTTCGGAAAAAAGAAATGAAACTCTGTTTACTTCCTAGCACCAAATCCATCAATCCGTCTCCGTCCATGTCGGCGATATCGGGTGTGGTGGCGTTGGAATAACTGATGTCTTTATAGTTCGGCGTGATGCTGGGAAAAGTCGGCACATTGTCCGGACCGGCCGTGTTTTCGGCATAGAAAACGCCACCGTCATTGTGTCCGATGACCAAGTCTTCGTCGCCGTCGCCGTCCAGGTCGCCGAAGGCGGGGGCGAAGTCGAATTCCGGATAAATGCTCATGCCCAACCAGTCTTCATCCACGAGTCGGAAAGCCGGGGCACCTCCAGTTCCGACATTTTCGAATACCATCAATCGCCCGTCGGTGAATCCGGCAGGATTGTAAAATCCATATGTCCCCACGACGATGTCTTCCAATCCATCCGCATTGTAATCGAAAAATACGGGGCTGACCGCCGAACCCAAATCCACCATGTCCCCTACTAGGAAATCATTTTGGACAAAGGAGAATTCGGCGCCATCGCCCAAGGCGATATTGTCGTATCGCCAAATCATATCATGGGTTTGTAAGTTACCGTCTTTGTTCGGGCATACCAGCATTTCCTTTTTGCCGTCATCGTTCAAATCCAAGAAGAACGGCGCTAGGAATACGTCGAGTGTCACCGGCAAATCGTAGCTCGGATATGTCGGATCCTGAACGGTGACCAAGGACTCGTCGGCCGTGCCGTCATTTTCTAAATAAACAAGATGGCTGTTGGAAATATCTCCTAGAAAAACTTCGGTGTCGCCGTCGCCGTTCGTATCCAGAATACCGATACATGAACCTGCGTGCCGCACTGTACCGGGTCCGCTACCGGGGTGGAAATTCTCATCCGCGCACAAACCGGGATTGACCGTCAGGATGATATCGGAAGACAATCCGTCTTCTACGAAATGTCCCCAGCAATCGTCTTGCCAGGTAAAGACCAAACTGTCCAGCCCCCAACCGTTTTCTACGGACATATTTTTGTAATATTCCAACTTGTTTCCGACAAGGTTGAAAGTCAAAACGTCCAAATCACCGTCATCGTCGGCATCGTCGATGGCGGGAATGTCTACTCGACTTACATAGAGGTTCAAAGGGCCGGAGGCAGTGGGAAAATTGAGGATATCGAAACTATAATCCCAAAACTTGAATTTTTCGAACTCGACCAAGCCGCCGGACCCGGATTTGCCTTTGTACACTTCCACGCCGGCTACGCCGGGTGTCGTGGAATAAGTAAAGATGTCGGGCCAACCGTCATTGTCGAAGTCTTTCATCAATATCCAATCGCCGATACCGGGAGGCAGTACGGACAACCACTCAGGACGGAATTTGTATTCTTCGCTGCCCGGCACTCCGCTACGTTCGAATATCAGGGGCATTTCGGAAAACTTGTCGTACACGAATAAGTCGTCCCATCCGTCGCCATTGAAATCGGCTTGGGATATCTGCGGATGGTTCAACCCACCCGCCAAAGCGAAGGGATATTGATTACCGGCCAAATCGCTCACCGGTACATCCATCCGGACGCCGGGCGATTGTCCCATAAGTTCAACATTCAGCAAAAGGAGGCTCATCAGGAGCATCAGATTGATTTTATATCCACTAAATCCGTCCGGTCTTCTTTTCATTTCAAAAGGATTGATTATTATTGTTCGTTCCGGGTTCCACCATTTCGCCGTAAGGCGGAAGAAATGGTGAAATCCAAGGCAATTTAAACAAATTCCGACGCATGAAGAACAAAGCGACCCTCCTTGTAACGATTTGTCTGTTATTCGCCATCTTTCCTTGGGGATTATCGGCCCAAACGGAGATGGATACCATCATTACTTTCGATCCGGAAACCCAAACGGAAGATACTACGATCGTGGAGCGTAAACCACCTCCGCCACCGAGTATCGATATCCAAGCATTCAGCTTGAGCGAAAAGAAGGGCGGCACCTTGGTCATACATGGTGAACCCAAGGGAACCGGCGTCGATACTTTATTGATAAACGGCGAATCGACGCCATTGTTTTTCGAAAACGGACAAGCGAATTGGGTCACGGAGACGGGCGGTTCCGAAAAGGGGGAACTCGTCTTGATGTCCTTGGATAAAAAATACCGTTCTTATGGCGACTATCGGATGTACCATGTGAGCGCCAAGAACGACAAGCACCGTATCGCGGGTATTCCTTTGTGGTTGTCCATCATGCCACCGCTCATCGCCATCATATTGGCATTGATATTCCGGGAAGTGGTCACCTCCTTGTTCTTAGGAGTCGTATCGGGCGCATTCATCATCAACGGGATGCGATTGGACTCCTTGTATTGGTTCTTCGTTTCCATATTGGAATCCTTGTCGAACTTCATCGTGAATACGCTGACGGACGGGGGGCATATATCGGTCATCGTGTTTTCGATACTCATCGGGGGAATGGTGGCTTTGATATCGAGGAACGGCGGTATGGCGGGCGTCGTCCAATCTTTGTCGTCTTATGCGAGGTCGGCGCGAAGCAGCCAATTCATTACTTGGCTGTTGGGTGTTGCCATCTTTTTTGATGATTATGCGAATACCCTCATCGTGGGTAATACGATGCGTTCGGTGACGGACAAATACCGTATCTCTCGTGAAAAATTGGCTTATATCGTGGACAGTACGGCGGCACCGGTGTCGGCGGTGGCATTCATCACGACTTGGATCGGAGCGGAGTTGGGTTATATCGACAGCGGTATCCAGTTCCTAGAAGGATTCGATACGAGCATGAGCGCTTATAGTATCTTTTTGGCGTCGCTCAAATATTCGTTTTATCCCATTTTGACGTTGGCGTTCATCTTGATCATCATCTTTTTGAAAAAGGACTACGGGCCGATGCTCAAGGCGGAAATCCGCGCTCGGACGACGGGTCAGGTTTCGAAAAAAAGGGAAAAAGGGACGACCGAAATCGACTTGGAAGACCTCGACCCGGTGGAGGGCGCTCCACTACGTTGGTACAATGCCGTGATTCCGGTATTGACGGTCATATTGATGACCCTTTTCGGATTGGCGGATACAGGTATGAATTCGAGTTATTCGGGATTGGTGGATAGCGGTGTGGAACTGAAGTCCTCTTCTTGGAGTGAAACGTGGAGCAATTTGCAATATTTCTCCTTGACGGAAGCCGAACTTGCCGCACACCAAGCAGGCAATACTTCCGCCCCGATGTATGTAGCGGCACAAGAAAAATTGGCCGATGTCAGTTTCGGTCGTAAGTTGGGTATTTTGACGGGGAATTCGGATTCGTATGTGGCTTTGTTATGGGCTTCGTTGTCGGGTGTGCTGATGGCTTTGTTCCTGACGCTTATCGGTCGCATCATGGATTTGGAAGACTCCATCAATACCATGTTGGCTGGATTCAAGACGATGTTGCCGGCGCTCATCATATTGGCATTGGCCTGGGCTTTGGCGGACATCACGGGCGCCATCCACACCAAGGACTTTTTGACGTCCGCCCTTACGGGCAAAATTAATCCTTATCTGTTGCCGGTCATCATATTCGTATTGTCGGCTTTGATCGCGTTTTCTACGGGATCGAGTTGGAGTACGATGGCGATATTGTACCCTATCGCGATACCCGCTACTTGGGAAATCAGTTTGGCGGCCGGGGTCGATCCGGCCATCGCCATGGAGTTGTTGTTGAACGTCATCGCGGTGGTGTTGGCGGCTTCGGTGTTGGGTGACCATTGTTCTCCGATATCGGATACGACGATACTCAGTTCGTTGGCTTCGAATTGTAATCATATCGACCACGTCCGTACCCAGTTGCCTTATGCTTTGACGGTAGGTGTGTTCAGTTTGATTTGCGGCGGGGTGTCCACGTTGCTGGGTGGTGGCTGGTTAATCAGTTTCATATTGATATTGATTTCCTTGGCGGCGATGTTCGGTATCGTGAACTTTGTGGGGAAACGGGCGGAGTAGTTTTTTTGTGAAAAGTTGAAAGTGAAGAGTGAAGAGTGAAGAGTTGGGAGCGGGTTGTTTACGCTAATTTTACAATTTTTGAACATTCATTTAACTCAGGAATTGAGAAAAACTGAAAAATGTCACAGAAATTCGGCAACTCC
>JAHDCE010000283.1 GCA_020630045.1 Saprospiraceae bacterium
GATCCGGTTTCAGGGAATATCATCGCCACGATAGAAAACCTCAGCAACCATGATTATGGATGTACGACACTTGAAATCGACCAATCAGGCAGTGGGGAATCCACGACTAAAATATCGGGCTCGGATATCAAATTAATGTCTAAAAATTTCATGGTGATTCCTACTACCAATAACTCATCCGGATCATACAATATTACCCTTTACTACACAGAGTCCGAACGAGACGGATGGATCAATAGCAATACGGGTGGATACGAAGCGGCGGACATCGTCATGTTCAAATCTTCTGCAAATATCACCAATGCTTCGGAAGTGGAAGTTTCGATTCCGACCGAAGGGAATTATGGTTCAGACTACACATATACAGCAAGGTTCAACACAGGATTTTCAGGATTCGGAGCTGGCGGCGGCGGCGGTTCTTTCCCTGTTGAACTGACAGCATTCAAAGGATATCATGAGGAACGACAAGGAAATGTATTGAAATGGGTGACACAGACAGAAATCGAATCCGACTATTTCCAAATCGAGTTTTCAGAAGATGGTAAATCATTCACACCCATTGGTCAAATTTCAGCTGCAGGCAATTCGGCCTCGCCGTTAAATTATTCATTTTTCCACCGCGACTTCATTAATGGATACAATTATTACCGCTTAAAAATTGTAGATATAGATGGTACTTACGAATACAGCAAAATTATAAATATCAAAGTGTCTGAAATTTATGGCATCGCCCTGAGTCCAAATCCCGGAATTCATGATTTCAATCTAGTTTTCAACCAAGAAGTACATGAAGAAATCAAAATTGAAGTTCTTGATGTCTCCGGAAAAATTCTGTTTACCCAAACCGTCAATCCGGAAGGAAAGTCCAATATTGAACTTGACATCGACCATCTAATTCCAGCTATTTATTTGGTTAGGGTAAATATCTCCGGACAAGTAAAAACATTAAAGTTGGTAAAGGGACAGTAAATATGATCGCGAAAAATTTGTCGATAAATGTTTTTTTTGTCGACAAAAGACCAAAGCGGTATGGTTTATCCATACCGCTTTTTTTTTATTCCAATCACAATCCTTATTTTTACAATAGATGTTATCACGAAATTTTTTGTATGGAAGACAAATCGTTATTTTGGGAATAGACGAGGCATTCGCCGCAAAGCACAGCCCTAGCTACGTTTAAGGGGAATAACGAAGTGGATTTCCAAAATAACGGTTTAGCTATACTCAATTTTTCGTGATAACATCTAATGCCCCTCAGCATTAATCATATTGAATCAATTAACCAATACCTACCTATTCATGTCAAACACTATCTCTATGAAAAGAATTACTTTTCTCAGTATCTGCTTTTGTTTGGTTGTTTCTACTTTGACAGCCCAATCTTATTGGGTTCAAGAAAACGTAGACACCAAAAGAACGCCCATTCTAACGAATCAAAAGTTTCCGAAAAAGCACATCACATTCAAGCTTGATCGAACATCTTTTATCAATATCGCAGAAACGGCTCCTAGGCGTTTCAGGTCTTCTGAAGACAGCGGAATTGTAATAGATATCCCGACACCGAATGGTGAACTGCAAAAATTCAAGATCCAAAAAAGTTCAGTCCTACATCCGGATTTGGCGGCAAAATATCCCGGCATATATTCTTTTGTGGGAAAAGGTGTAAACAATCCTTCTCTGGTCGCCCACTTGACCTATTCCACCACAAGTGGATTTAATGGGATGATCCTTTCTTCCGAAGGAACTTATTACATCGATCCATATGACAAAAGCCGCAACTATTATATCGTCCACAAACGAGCGGATCGGGACAGGGTCGAGCATAAATTTTCCTGCTTGACAGACCACGACCATGCAGAGCATGATCACGATGATCCAAAGGGTCACTTCAGAGCCACCGGCGACTGCAACCTAAGAAAATACGAATTGGCACAATCATGTACAGGTGAATATGCCCAGTTCCACATCAATGACCAAGGTGTACCGGGTAGCGCCTCAGACGCTACAAAAAAAGCCGCTGTTCTGGCAGCTATGAATACAACTATGGCTAGAGTAAACGGGGTATATGAAAGAGATTTTGGAATTACTCTAGAAATCATCCCAAATAATGACTTAATCATTTACCTAGACGCCTCTACCGATCCATGGGGTGGAGAATACAATACCACGACCCAAAATACGATAGATGATGTAATCGGTGATAACAATTATGATATCGGTCACAACTTCAACACCTCAGGTGGAGGTAATGCAGGTTGTATCGGATGTGTTTGTGTAACCGGAAGCAAAGGTTCGGCTTATACAGGACAAAGTTCACCCAAAGGTGATTTATTCGATATTGATTATGTAGCGCATGAAATGGGACACCAATTCGGCGGATACCACACCATGGGAAGTACATCTTGTCGAAGTGGTAGTGGCAATACAGAGGTGGAGCCGGGAAGTGCCAGTACAATCATGGGATATGCAGGTATTTGTAACACCAACGTCCAGAACCAAAGTGATGATTACTTCCATTATGTCAATATTCGCGATGTAGTGAATTATATCGTTAACGGGAATGGAAACAACTGTGCCGAATTAATTACTTCAGGGAACACAGGACCGGTAGCTACCTCTCCCGGCAACTTTACGATTCCCAAATCCACTCCGTTCAAACTAGAAGGAACAGGAACTGATATCGACGGGGATGCCTTGACGTATTGTTGGGAACAAAACGACCCTGAAAACCCGGGACATACCGCACCAACAACGACTCAAACACAAGGACCTCTTTTCCGATCATTCAGACCGGTAGCAGAACCTTATCGCTATTTCCCCGCATTACCGGATATCATCGCCAATAATACGCCTACAATGGAAGTACTTCCGGGAGTCGGTAGAACAATGGATTTCGCATTTACCGTTAGGGACAACAATTCTGCCTCGGGTTGTACGGATTCTGATTTGATAACTATTACGGTAGCTTCAGGAGCCGGGCCATTTTTGGTCACCTCTCCCAATTCGGCAGTAACTTATGGAGCCGGAACCAATCAGACCATCACTTGGGATGTAGCGGGTACTACAGGAAATGGTGTCAACTGTGCGAATGTGGATATTTATTTCTCCGATGACGGAGGAAACACCTATCCTACTCTACTAGCTTCTTCCGTGGCCAATGATGGCTCACATGAAGTCCTCATGCCTTCATCTGCTACCACGACAGCTAGAATAATGGTAAAATGCTCAGATAATGTATTTTTCGATATCAGTAATGAAGATTTCACACTTGAATTAGTGAATCCTGATTTCACGATTTTCGGAAACCCTTCCACAGTCGCTACTTGTTCAGGCAGCCCGGCTACTTTCAATATCGAAATCGGAAGCCTCCTTGGATTTACGGATCCGGTAAATGTTAGTGCGAGCGGTCCTGCCGGATTGGCTTTTACATTCTCTTCCAGCACGGTTGTTCCCGGAAATTCAACAGCATTAACGGTTAGTAATACCGGAGCTTTATCAAATAGTTCTTATACATTGACCGTAACAGGTGTGTCCGGTTCCTTGACCCATGATGCAACGCTTACGCTAAATATTGATGCCCCCGTCACCGAATCCACCGTTCTAACTTCTCCGGCAGACCAAACCTCCGGAGTAAATACAACTACTACATTTACATGGAATGCCGTTACCAATGCTTCTTCTCATGACTTCGAACTAGCTTCAGACGCTGCATTCACATCAATTGTCTCAACTCAAAGCGGTTTGACTGTCCCGGAAGCCAATGTCGCCGGAATGACTAGCAACACCTTATATTATTGGCGAGCAAGAGCCGTGAGCGGATGCGGCCCCGGAACTTGGTCAGATACTTACATTTTTGACACGCAATGTGATGACGTTACACTAACTATTGTCCTAGACAATTACCCGGAAGAAACTTCTTGGGAACTCTTCGATGGTGCGGGAACTTCACTTGCTACCGGTGGAACTTATGGAAGTCAGCCTGATGGTTCTACAGTAACAGAAACTTTCTGTCTAGGGGACGGATGTTATGATTTGGTATTAGCTGATACCTATGGTGATGGTATCTGTTGTGGTTATGGAAACGGATCTTATACCGTTACAGATGCCGACGGAAATGTGCTGGCATCCGGTGGACAATTTGCTTCAAGCGTAACTGAAAATTTCTGTATCACATTGCCTAATTGTTTCGATGGTGTTCAAAACGGTGACGAAACTGATGTCGATTGTGGAGGTACACTTTGTCCTGCATGCGTCACTTGTGATACGCCACCAACAGGCATTTCCACTTTTGTCAACTCTACTGAACGTGTCACCATTTCCTGGGACAACAATCCGATTGCCGATTCTTACCAAGTGAAATATAAACGTTCAGGAACCACGACATGGATTACTAAAGGAGCCACTCCCGGTAATGACTTTAAAGAACTATGGCCATTGGTTGAAGGAGCTACCTACCAATATAGAGTCAGGATGTTCTGTACAACGGGAGTTTGGTCACCATATTCCGATGTAGCCACCTTTACCATGGCAACCTGTGACGCCCCTTCTGGTTTTAACTACACCACTACTCCGAACGGACGACACCGATTTGATTGGTCTGCGGCTACGAATCGTATCAAATACCAAATCCAACATCGTGTCCCCGGAGGCACTTGGAGCAGTTCTATCGGTTCTACTCCAGGCAATGATTTCAAAATCCTTCCGGCAGAAACATTCACTCCCGGCACTACTTATCAAATCAAAGTGAGGACACTTTGTACCATCACTCCTCTTGTCGGACAAAATGTTTGGTCTGAATTTTCTGCTCCATACAGCTTTACCGCCGGTGCTGCGACTGCTAGACTTTCTAATCATGTTGACGACCAAGGGCTGATCGACTTTACCTTTATGCCCAACCCGGCAAAAGACGCCCTCAGCATCTCCTTCGAAACAGAAAGTGAAGAAGATGTTTCAATACTGGTTTATGATATTGTCGGTAATCGAGTCATTTCAAAAAATATTGGAAGTAACGGAGGAGCCTTCTCTTCAAGACTTGATGTATCAAACCTTGAAAGGGGATATTATTTCTTGGTCATACAACAGGGCAACCAAAGTGAAACAAGGAAATTCGGTAAATTATAGTTGTTTTTTCATTAGTAAATAAGTCATTTTTAAACAAGATAATCAGTAAAACGGAGCGGGATTTACCCGCTTCGTTTTATTTTTTAAAGTAGATTTTCACAAAACAAGGTGAATAATTCGCCCTAGAACCACTACTCATCATATAACAAAAAACAATACATCCCAGTTATCATCAATCATTAAAACCTGACTACCAACAACAAAACAACAATCCATCCAAATAAAATATAATTTACAATGTCACAAAACAAGGAACTCTTGTGACGGTTTCCGGCATAAGTGGCAAATAAATGGCATAGGTCTATATAGAGAATATTTAAATCTAATCCCCCAAGGTCAGATTTATTAATTTCAATGTATCGAGTTATGGATTTTGAATTTTGCCTTTACTGCCCGGGAAGCCGGATGAGTATGCAGGCCACGAAAACTGCTATTAGGAGTTTCGCTCTGTTTTATCACGAGTTGACTCCCAAACACCAAAGAAAAGTAAAATTACTAATCAGGTGTAAGGATGAAGATATAGATGCCACTAGAGAAATCGTCAATAGAGAAGACGTGGCGAAAGCTGTTGAACTCAGAAACAATACCAAAGAAACACTTAAGGAAGCCTTGACACGTTCTTGTGTTGTTTTATTCCCGTTCAATTCTAGTTATTCCAATGTCATTCCCGACGCCTTATCAATGGGATTGCCGGTAATTGCCTTGGACACGGATGACATCCGAGAATATATCGACTTGACCTCCGGGTTAATCGTCAAAGAAGAAACTCCTGAACAAGTCATTACTGATTTCGCCCACATGTTGGGTATCTTATACTTTGATCAAGAAGTGCTCAAGATTTTGGAGAGAGGGGCAGTTGACAGATATGAAAAATGCTTTAGTTGGGGCTTACGCCAATTCCGCAAACCACTTTTCTAAAAATAAGTACCC
>JAHDCE010000284.1 GCA_020630045.1 Saprospiraceae bacterium
TAATTTTGATTTCTTCAAATTTACTTCCTTTGGAAAAGATCATTTGTTGTATAAACCTTTGCCTCCGCTACCCATTCGCCAATTGGAGGAAGCGCCTGATTTTTTTCAAGCCATTCGCCAACGCGATCATTTAATCCATGTCCCTTATCAATCCTATGAATCGGTCATCCGTTTCTTCGAAGAATCGGCGAAAGACCCGAATGTTACCCATATAAAAATCATCCAATACCGTGTGGCGAGTAAATCCCGGATCATGGAGGCCTTGATGAAAGGAGCGGCTACCGGTAAACAAGTAACCGCATTCGTAGAACTCAAGGCAAGATTCGATGAAGAGGCCAACTTGGAATGGGGAGAAAAACTGGACAAAGCCGGCGTAGATGTACATTATAGTTTTCCCGGTCTTAAAGTCCATTCTAAATTGGCATTGGTCCGCCGGGAAGAAAATGGAATACAACGTTTGTATGCTTACTTAGGTACCGGCAATTTCCATGAAGGCACCGCCTTCGTATACGGTGATATGGGAATTTTGACGGCGGACGAACGTATCGTACGCGAAGTGGCCCGTGTTTTCAATTTCCTAGAAACGGTTAAGTTGCCCCAAATGGAATTCGAACACCTGCTTGTCGGACAGTTCAATCTTCGCTCGGGTTTGGTCGCACGCATCAACCGTGAAATTCGCAATGTGGCGAATGGATTCGATGGTCATATGATTTTAAAAATGAATAGTCTGGAAGACAAAGAAATCATTGAGAAATTATATGAAGCCAGCAATGCGGGCGTAAAAATCGAATTGATTATTCGAGGAATTTGTTGCTTGGTGCCGGGCGTACCCGGATATAGTGAAAACATAAAAGTGATCAGCATCGTCGATCGCTTTTTAGAACACGCCCGTATCTTTTGGTTTTCCAATAATGGAAACGAAGAAATGTATCTGTCGTCGGCGGATTTTATGCGTCGTAATTTAAGTTATCGTATTGAGACGGCTTTTCCGATATACGATGTGTCTATTAGGGATGAAATCAAATCAATTTTAAATTTACAGCTCAATGATAATGTAAAAGCGAGGATTGTCGATAAGGAATTGTCCAATGAATACAGTAAGGACGGAAGCGACCTTCCCATCCGTTCACAAATTGAATCCTATTATCGAATTTTGCGACAGTCAGAACATGACATTGTTCAGGTGAAATAAAAAATTAGGACGATCGCATGATCAAGCGTATAGATAAATTATTAGGAGCTTCATTCATCCCTCCCTTTTTCTTGGCATTCTTTATCGCCATGTTTGTGCTGTTGATGCAACAGCTATGGAAATACATCGATGATATTATCGGAAAGGGTGCTAGTATTTGGATGATTTTAGAATTTATATTCTATCTGTCCGTTTCTTTGATTCCTACGGCCATGCCCGTCGCCATATTATTATCGAGCTTGATGATCATGGGCAATTTTTCCGAAAGGTATGAATTGACCAGTTTGAAATCAGCCGGTGTTTCCCTTTGGCGGATCATGCGGTCAATGATCGTGATTACGATTGGCATCTCCATTTTTTCTTTTTTCTGTTCAAATAATATACTTCCGGTCGCCATGCTAAAATTCAAGGCGAGGCTCATCAATTTTAAAACCCAAAAATTGGCATTGAGTTTAGAAAAGGAAGTGTTTAATGATGATTTTAAAAACTATGCGATTCGGATTAAAGATAAAAATCCGGAGACCGGTGAAATCAATGGCATATTGATGTATGACCACACCAATCCCCACAGGAACAAAACCAAAGTCATCATGGCTTAAGACGGGTTGTTGGACTTCACACTAGATGATCGATATTTAATCATGCGGTTTGGTGAAGGGAAACAATACCAAGAGATGGAAGAAGAGAAGGGCCGCAAAAAAAACGACCCTAAAAAGTATCCATACCTACGAATCCATTTTTCCGAATTGGAAAAAATGATGAACTTGAAAGAGTTCGAACTGAATGATAATGGAGAAGACCGTGCCCAGAATTACAAGCCGGAAGAATTGTTGACCGTCCGTCAGATCATGCGAGAAATGGATACCCTAGGCATCAAAACGGAAGCGGAACGCAACAAGATGAAAAAAATAGCTTCGGGCTACTTTCATTATATGAAAACAAGTGACTCTGTTTCTTTCTTTAAACCCATGCCGAAAATCAATGCGGCTGAAGTCTTGTCCGGTCAACAAAAAGAAGAAAAAGAGGAAAAAAGATTAATGGGAGATCCGCCGGAAGGCGAAAGAGAAAAACAAGGAGAAAAAAATAATTCCCGACAAGGGAATAAGGAAAAAAGACAAGCAGCGAAAAAACAAAATAAGAAGACCGGTTCTTTTCGGGGAGCCGAGCGTAATCGGCCCAATGAATCCAGTGTGAAACCGGTTCCTAAAACGGTAGAACCCATTAACCCGATGAAGCGGCACTTCGATGATAAATTGTTGGGAAACCCGGGTATGTTTATGGATGTATTCCAACTTGCTTATTTGAAACAAAGTCTATCACGGGTCAAATCCAATGTGGAATCCATAAAAGGAAGGAGCAAGGAGACGGGCAAAAAAATCAGTGACCTGGATGTCATGGAAATCAAACACGCTTATCAGTTTCACATTAAAATCAGTATGGCGGTAGCTTGTTTGGTGTTCCTATTCATAGGTGCGCCTTTAGGAACCATCATTCGGAAGGGAGGATTTGGAGTTCCCATTTTATTCGGTGTCATTTTATTCGTTTTGTTCATCGTTGCGATTATGATTTCCAAAAAATCGGCGGAAGCCGGCACCATTCCGCCTTGGTTGGGTGCTTGGATGCCGATATTGATTTATACCATTCCATGTATCTTGGTTACCCGATGGGCCATGCGCGATGGTAAGATGATGAACCTCGATACACTCGGAAAATCCATTCAAAACTTCCTATTGGGCGGAAAATCCAAGTAACTTATCGAGGAAACCGGATTTTTTTAAGTTTTCATAACATATTTATATCGTATTCAATTGTTGAACACACGGGAACCCCTTTTCCCTATAAACCTATAATATCATGGAAATCTTCTCTGGCACCTCATTCTTTTTTACTGTCAGCCAACAGTCCGCCGCTATTATCGAACGATTCGGCAAATTCCAAAGCATCCGCAATGCGGGTTTACAATTTAAGTTACCGATACTCGACCAGGTAGCGGGCAGGGTGAGTTTGAAAATCCAACAGTTGGATGTTATTGTCGAAACCAAAACCAGTGATGATGTATTCGTCAAGCTGAAGGTTTCCGTACAATATCATATCCTAAGGGATAAAATTTATGAAGCTTTCTATAAGTTGGAGAATCCGCATGATCAAATTACCTCCTATGTTTTCGATACGGTACGTGCGGAGGTACCCAAGATGAAAATTGACGACGTATTCGAAAAGAAAGACGACATCGCCATCGCCATCAAACGCGATTTGGCGAAAGCCATGGACGACTATGGTTATGGTATCGTCAAAGCCCTTGTAACCGACATCGACCCCGCCACGGAAGTAAAGGTCGCCATGAACCGTATCAACGCAGCGGAACGTGAAAAATTAGCGGCGGAATATGAGGCCGAAGCCGATCGTATCCGTATCGTCGCCAAAGCGAGGGCCGAAGCCGAAAGCAAGCGCTTACAAGGACAAGGTATCGCCGATCAGCGTCGTGAAATCGCACGCGGTTTGGAAGAGTCGGTCGAAGTATTGAATAAGGTGGGCATCAACTCACAAGAGGCTTCCGCTTTGATTGTGGTGACCCAACACTATGATACTTTACAATCCATGGGTGAAAATGCGAATAGCAATTTGATATTGCTTCCGAATACACCGGATAATGCGAGCAATTTGTTGACACAAATGGTCACTTCTTTTTCCGCTTCCGCTCAAATAGGTGAAGCGATGAAAAAGCAAAAAGAATTAAAGGATCCGAAAAAGTAAAAAATTGCTCCTTGTTTAATAAGTTGATTATTAGTAGTTTGTAATTATATTGCATTTTTTTTGTTAAATTTTTAGGGAGGAGTATAAGAAATTAAGTGTCCTTGCCGTTTTAGATTTGTATTTAAACGGCAAGGACATTTTTTATTTGGTATTGAAATAAAGGATCACTTGTCAGGTTTATATTTTCTTCCTAATTCAAGTTTTAATATTGATTTAAGGACTAAGCATTTTGCTTGGTCTGACCAACTCGTAATACCTGTGTGTATGATATGACATTACTCCGTTTTTCCTGTCCGTCTTCTACCATGAATCAACCGTTTTTTGGGACAGGATCATTATGACTTTTCAAACATTAACCATTAAAAAGGAGTATTATGTCAATCAGAACTATGGTTCTCATGGTCGGGGTATTGCTATGCCAAACCGACATCTTCGCACAACAAAGAGGGTATCCCAAAATGGAAGTGGGATTGACTTTAGGAATGACCCAGTTCCTAGGAGATTTAGGAGGGGGAAGGGGAGATGGTCGCCCGTTCTTTTTCGATACCGATTGGAGATTTTCAAGGCCTGCTATCGGATTGTATTATCGTCATCATTATTCAGATATTTTCCGCCTAACTGGCGCTTTCAATTTCACGCAAGTGAAGGGAGACGACGCAGCATCCACCAATCCCGGAAGAGAAGCCCGCGGGCTTCATTTCAAATCCAATATTTGGGAATTTTACGGCCAAGCCGAAGTCAGTCCCTTCAAGCGGATGATGATGCCCAAAAAATGGGACATTTATATGTTTGGTGGTTTAGGCTTATTCAAATTCAATCCCAAGGCAGAGTATCAGGGCGATTGGGTCGAACTCCAACCGCTGGGAACAGAAGGGCAAGGACTCCCCGAATATCCCGGAATGGAAAAATACAAGCGCTTACAATTCTTCGTGCCGATGGGTATCGGCTTCAATTATCGTATCACACCCAATTGGGTCATCGGAACGGAAATCATCCACCGGGTTACATTTACCGATTATATAGATGACGTTTCGGGTGTCTATATCGATGAGCAAGCCTTTTTCGGTTCGTACGATGAAAATACGGCTACGATGGCCGCCGCCTTATCCGATCCTGGATTTGACAACCGGGAAGGTACCATCCGTGGAAATCCAGATAAAAACGATTCCTACTATTCAATATTATTCAAAGTGGGCTACATCCTTGGTGACAACCGGGGGAGAGGAAGAAATATAGGTTGCCCTATGAATGATTTTTAATGGTAGTCTTATAATATCTATCATAATGTATCAAAGGAGACAGTTGAAAGACGGTCTCCTTTTTTACTTTTGTTGGAATAAATCAATTTGTATGCGAATATTAGCTTCATTATTTATCGCCTTAGCGACATCATTCTTTTTGCTAGGATGTATCGGCGATGATTTTATCTTGGACAACCAAGAACCGGAACTCAGGATTACCAATCCACTCGATACCTTGGCCCTAGGAGCCACTCATGATTTTGCTGCGGTATATTTCAATAATATCGGAGAACAGGAACCGGTCACCATCAACTGGAGCAGTTCGGATGAGTCCATTGTTTCCATCCAAGGAAGTGGTACTGCCGAGGCCCTTCAGCTAGGAGAGGTGACCATTCAAGCTTCTTACAACAATGGAGACACCTTGTTGACGGATATGGTGCCACTTGCAGTCGGTGAAAATACGGTAGGAGGTATGGACCAATTGACCGGCACCGTTCAAACGACCAGTAGTTATGTACTGACTGGCGATTTTACCTTGACGGAAATGGGAGATGATGTCGTCCTTGAATTTTTTGATGATTACGTGGCGGACTCCGGCCTACCCGGACTTTATATCTATATGTCCAACAATGCCAATTCGGTGACGGCCGGCTATGAAATCGGACCGGTGACCGTTTTTTCCGGCGCTCATTCTTATGTCATACCGAGTACGTCTTTATTGGATTATAAGTATGTCGTTTATTTCTGTAAACCATTTAATGTGAAAGTCGGACACGGGGAAATCAATATGTAATATTGATTTGTTTTCTTGTCATTCTTATTTCAATATTCCCTTACGGGAAATTACTTTTTATTATGA